>JAAYPK010000096.1 GCA_012519845.1 Clostridiales bacterium | reverse complement strand
TTTATAAGTGTCTAGTCTATAGGTATCAGATTAAAATTTTTCACTCTTTTTTACTTGTTTTTTTCTTATAGGCTTTTCAACTTTTTCAACCATTAATGTATCTATACTAAATAAAATAAAAAATAGAATTGAACAAATTAAAGTAATAAGTCCTAGATATTTAACGTTTAAATCTATTTTTAATGTTGTACAGATAACATATAAATCTACTAACCCTGTTGCTATACAACCTAGAAAATGTAATGGTATTTTTTTTCTTCCTTTAGCAGTGAAAGAACTGAAAAAATATACAATTTCAATAAAAAATAATATAGAAAGGATAATACATAATACTATTCCCAATATTGAATAATTACTCATATTAATGCGCTCCTATTTTATGTAATATTTTATATATTTATATCTAACTCTACAGGACAATGATCTGATCCAAATATTTCAGTATGTATTTTGCTATCTACTAAATTATCTTTTAATGATTCAGATGTTAAAAAATAATCTATTCTCCATCCAGCATTGTTTTTTCTAGCATTAAATCTATAGGACCACCAAGAATAAATCCCCTCTTGTTCTGGATAAAAATATCTAAATGTGTCTATAAATCCTGAATTAATTAATTCAGTAAATTTATCTCTTTCTTCATCTGTAAAACCAGCATTTCTTCTATTATTTTTAGGATTCTTTAAATCAATTTCCTTATGTGCTACATTTAAATCACCGCATAATATAACTGGTTTACTTTTTTCAAGATTCTTTAAATAATTTCTAAAATCATCTTCCCAGACCATTCTATAATCTAATCTTTCAAGTTCACTTTTTGAATTTGGTGTGTATACAGTTACAAAATAAAATTTACCAAATTCAAGAGTAATAACTCTTCCCTCTTGATCATGTTCTTCTATTCCCATGTCATAAATTACATTAATAGGTTCTTCTTTTGTAAATATTGCTGTTCCTGAATAACCTTTTTTAACTGCTGCATTCCAATATTGATAATATCCAGGTAATTCAATTTCTACTTGACCTACTTGACACTTTGTCTCTTGTAAACAAAAAATGTCTGCATCTATTTCATTAAAAAAATCTAGAAAACCTTTTGTTAATGCTGCTCTAATACCATTAACATTCCAAGATATCATTTTCTTCATATTTTCCCTCCTTATTTCAACATATTACTACATATTTTTGAGTATAACATAAAGAAAAATATAATCAAATACTATTAATAAATTCTTCTACTTCTTTCCATGCTTCAGTACCTTCTGGTAATTTATCTCCTCCCAATTGAAAACAATGAAACATTCCATAATAAGTAGTCTCCTTTACATCCACTCCCTGACTTTTAGCTTTTTCATAAACATTAATTGTATCATCATAAAGTAATTCATTTGTTCCTACTTGCATTAACATTTTAGGAAATCCTTCATAATCACCATAAAATGGTGACAAATAAGGGTCCTTAATATTATTATTGCCTACATACGGAATATCACTAGGATTAAAATCGCTATTTGCTCCTAAAATAGGACCAAAAATAACATCTTTATCTACATTATTTTTGTAAGATTCTGAATCACAACCTAAATTAGTCCATGCACTCATTGTAATTACACCAGCAGGAAGTTCAATGTTGTTATCTTTTAAATATAAAACTGTACCTAAAGCTAAACCTCCTCCTGCTGAATCTCCTACAACTATAATGTTTTCTCCTTTATATCCATGTTCTATTAACCATTTATAAGCTTCTACAGCATCATTTAATGCAGCAGGATAAGGACTAATAGTTCCAACTCTATAATCAGGAGTTAAAACTGCTGCTCCCATGCTAAGTTTTGAATATCTAACTGCTATATCTCTATAAGAATTGTCTAATCCAAATACATATCCTCCACCATGAAGTTGTAATATTACTTTATTACTATCACTAGATGTATTTTTAATAAGTTCCATTTTAAAGTTATCCATTGTAATTACATCATTTGTATACCCCTCTGGAATAGACCAATCTCCATTGTATCTTTCAATATTTTCCTCTTTAATTTTTTCAGCATCTCTTGTGAAAATATCACTATATGTATTAGATAAAAACCTGCCATAAACTTCTCTTGTTAAGCTACCCATTACACTTACTTTTCCTTCTTTACCTATGAATAATAAAGTAATGCATAAAGTTGGTATTAATAAAATAAACATAGTTTTTCTCTTTAACATGTATTTTTTCCATCCAATTATTAATGATAAAACTATGAAGAGAAATAATAGCCAGCAATATATATTAGTTTCACAAAAAATCAAAAAAAACAAGGATATAATTGAATATATCAATACTACTATCATAATTCTCCCTCATTGTCTTTAGGAAACAAGAAATTACAAGAAATAAGAAGAAATATGCCTCCCATAATAAAAAATATAAATGGAATTATATTTTTTGTAAGGCCATTATTTATGTAATCTATACTTTCCAACAATATTCCTAAAATAATGAAAATTATCCCTATTATTTTTATATACTTTTTGTATTTAATATTAATCATGTATAAGCCTCTTTTATATATTTATATGGTAAATTATATATTATAGTCGCAATTAATGTCAATTTTACATCCTATAATCATTTCCATATAAATGGTTCATAAAGTTTCTTGAACTTTCTTACCATTTCATTTGAATCTTTTCCTTTTATATATTCATCACTAATTCCATCCATTTCACCAAAAGTTATGATTTTTTCAGTATTAGAGATTTCTTTTATGTAATTAACCATTAATTTTTTATCAGCACTTTTATGATAAATCTTTATATACATATAATTTGGATAATCATCAGAATCATATTTTAATATTTTGTAGTTTTTTGTATAACCTGCTTCTTGAAGATCTTTATATAACATTTCTATTCTGTCTCTTACATCTATTATCATTATATAAACTGCTCCATATTCTTTAGGCAAAGGTTGTTTTAAATAATTTCTATAAGGAGATGATCTTAATTCATTAAAAATAGTTTCTTCAGCTTTATTCTGAAATTCTCCGTAATAAATTAAAACTGAATCTTGAACAACTACATTTGTAAATGCATTAAATCCTCTTTCATGTAAAAATTCTAAAAATATATTTGCTTCTTTATTAGACATTTCGTTTATTTTTAAATATCTATTTTGTTTAATATCATAAACAATAGCTCCATCCATAGCCACCACTGGTAATTTCATCCTGATACCTTGAATTGCTGGAAGTAATGCAGCAGGAGGCCTCATTGTTGCAATTGTAAAATTTGCACCATCATCAATAATTCTATTTAGTTGAATTTTACTATAAGAAGAAAATTTGTTTTGTGAATTTAAAAACAAATCATCTATTCCTGAAACAAATAGTATATTCTTTTGTTTTTTTACAGGTAACTTTACATGATTAATAGCAAAAGATAAACCTATACCTATCATTGTATCAAGTACTCTATTAAGTATGAAAATATAAGGATTACTATCATTAATGTGCATTACAACAATACTTAAAAATACTACACATGAAAAATATGATGCATTTTTTTTATTAATTACAATAGTGGTATAAATAACTGGTATTATTAAAATTGAAATAAATAAAAACCTAATTAATTCATTATCAAAGGTAAATAAATAAAATTCTAATAATATCATTATTGTTCCGTAAAAAGCTCCTATAAATGTACCTATAGTTCGTTGAAAGGCTTTTTCTTTTGTATCATTAACATAAGGTTGCATACACCAAAGCACAGATAAAGCTGTATAAAATGGTGTTCCTTGGCCACCTCTTAAATAATAAATCACAAATCCTAAAAAAACACCTATAGCTGATTTAGTAATTCGCATTCCAATTGGAGGAAATTTAATATTCTTATCTTTCATTTTTTCTATTATTGTCCTTTCTAAATATATTAGTAGCTTTTACAATTAGTAAGATTATTACACCTTGTTTTACATAATATCAATAATTTCCAACACTTTAAAAAAGTTGCTAGCAAAATTCAAAAATTCTGTAGCAACCCCTTTTATTATTCAAATAAAACTAGTTTTTAAAGGAATGTATTGGTGCTGGAATTCTTCCCCCTCTTGCAATAAATGCTTCTGAAGAATTCTTATTAACAGCCATAACAGGCGCTCTTCCAAGAAGGCCTCCAAATTCAACCATATCACCAACTTTGCAGCCAGGTGCTGGAATTATTCTAACAGCTGTTGTTTTATTATTAATCACTCCTATTGCTGCTTCATCAGCAATCATAGCTGATAATGTTGAAGCTGATGTATCTCCTGGTACTGCAATCATATCAAGTCCTACAGAACATACACAAGTCATGGCTTCAAGCTTTTCTAGATTCAATGAACCATTTATTACAGCATCAATCATTCCTGAGTCTTCAGAAACTGGAATAAATGCACCACTTAATCCTCCAACATGACTACATGCCATAACTCCACCTTTTTTAACAGCATCATTTAACATAGCTAGGGCAGCTGTTGTTCCGTGTGTTCCTACAGTTTCAAGTCCCATTTCTTCTAATATATGTGCAACAGAGTCTCCAATGGCAGGTGTTGGAGCTAATGACAAGTCAATAATTCCAAAAGGAACTCCTAATCTTTTTGAAGCTTCTTGAGCTACTAATTCACCCATTCTTGTAACCTTGAAAGCAGTCTTTTTAATAGTTTCTGCTAACACGTCAAAAGATTCTCCTCGAACTTTTTCTATTGCTCTTTGTACAACCCCTGGTCCACTAACACCTACATTTATTATTCTATCTGCTTCTCCAACTCCATGGAAAGCTCCTGCCATAAATGGGTTATCTTCAACTGCATTTGCGAAGACAACTAATTTTGCACATCCAAAACCTTTCTGATCTTTTGTGAGTTCAGCAGTTTCTTTCATAATAATTCCCATATCTCTTACTGCATTCATATTAATTCCACTTTTAGATGAACCTACATTTACAGAAGAACAAACTTTATTAGTTTTTGCTAAGGCTTCAGGTATAGATTTTATTAGTATTTTATCTCCTTTTGTGCATCCTTTTTGTACTAAAGCTGAAAATCCCCCAATAAAATCAATTCCAAGTTCATCCGCACATTTATCAAGTACTTGTGCAAATTTCACATAATTATCTTCGTCTGTAGCACCACCTATAATTGAAATAGGAGTTACAGAAACTCTTTTATTTACTATTGGAATTCCAAATTCATTTTCAATTTCTTTACCAACTTTAACTAGATCCCTTGCTGAAGACATTATTTTATTATATATTTTTTCTCTTGCCTTGTCACCATCAGGATCAATACAATCTAGAAGAGAAATTCCCATTGTAATTGTTCTTATATCAAGCTTTTCTTCTTCTATCATTTTTATTGTTTCTAGTATATTTTGAGCTGTAATATTAGTACTCATATTTCTCCTCCTTCTTATAGTGAATGCATTGAATCAAATATTTCAGATCTTTGAATCTTTACTGTAACTTTTAATTCTTCGCCTTTTGCTGAAAGGCCTTTTTTAATTTCATCAAAGGATGCATTTGCCTTTTCTAAATCAAGCATCATAATCATTGTGAAATAGCCATCCATAATTGTTTGATTAACATTTAAAATGTTTATATTAAATTTACCAAGTTCGCTACTAATTCCTGCAATAATTCCTACTTGATCTTTACCGATAACTGTTAAAATTGACTTCATCTTACCCACTCCTATAATTTAAAATAAAATAAAATAAAAAGGCACTGCCAAAACAAAGGGACGAAATTTAATCCGCGGTTCCACCCTTCTTGGCATATGCCCTACTTTTCAACTTAAAGATGCTCCAAGGCTCCCTTCATAATATCAGTTTAGTTAGTTACAGCAAACCTAACCTCTCTTTAAAACCTTATTTATTACTCTTCCTCTTCATAGCAAACATATCATGTTTATTTTACATATAAATATATAAAATGTCAATTTATTATTTCTAAAATGTCCTCTATTTTCTTATGACCAAATTTAATTTCTTCATCATTAACAATTAAAGCAGGAACACTCATAATATTATATTTATCTTTTACATCTTTGTATAATGATATATCTATCATTTCAGCTTCTATATTTTTATTTAAAATTGCCATTCTTTGAGCAGCTACAACTACATCAGGACATAAATGACAAGATAATGCTATACATACTTTTAAGTTTACTTTTTTATTAATATTTTGTATTTGATTTTTAACTTCATCAGAAATAGGTTGTCCTTTACTTCCAACATTGTAAAGAGCAAGAACAAAAGAGTTTAATTCGTGTCCTCCTGGTACTCCATAAAACTTGACCCCAGTATATTCATTATTATCATCTAATATAACAATAGCAGGAGTTTTATCAATACCATAAGTATTTTCTAAATCTTTATTATCACCTTTTTTATATACTTTTGTATTAATTTTTTCTCCTAACTCTTCAATATCTAAAACTAGATTTTTAAGTTCTATTGATTTTTCATTATTTTCATCAATAAAAGTGGCTATAGTTACATTTTTATCAAGTTTATCAAATATACCTCTTAATTGAAGTCTTAAATCATCATTTAATAGGTTACTATATCTATGTATATCTCCTAAAGATGAATTTTTAACTTCTTTTACAGGTTCTTTTTTAGTTTGGACTTCTTCCTCCTTTATTCCTAGTCTTTCTTTTTCACTAATAACATATCTTTCTGCAGATACAGCTGCTACTGCTCCATCCGAAACTGCTGTTACAATTTGTCTTAATTCCTTTGGTCTTACATCTCCTGCAACAAAAACTCCATCTATTTTAGTTTTCATATTGTCGTTAGTTTTTATATATCCATATTTATCTATTTCTAATACATCTTTAAATAATTCACTTTTAGGTTCATATCCTACAAAAACAAATACCCCAAATAGCTTATCATTTCCTTCTACATTGTATTCAAAAGTTTCACCGGTTTTATTATTTATAAATTTTGCATAGGTTAAAGCCTCTTTTCCAGAAACCTCTACTACTTCAGTATTAAATTTAACTTCAACTTTGGGATGGCTTAATACTTTATCTGCAATAGATTTTGCACAAGTAAACTCAGGCTCTCTTGCTATAACTGTTACTTTTCTGGCATATTTAGTTAAAAACATGGCTTCTTCAGCAGCCGCAAATCCAGCTCCAATTACAAAAACTTGTAATCCCTCAAAGAACTGTCCATCGCAAGTTGAACAATACGCTACTCCTCTTCCTGTAAATTCCTTTTCACCTTTAAAGCCAAGTTTTCTTGGTGATGCACCAGTAGCAATTATTACTGATCTTGACTGTAATTCTCCTTGAGATGTTTTTATTACTTTAACATCATTATCAAAGTTAAAACCTTTAACTTCACTTCTTAAGAATTCTACTCCAAAATCAGAAGCCTGATCAATCATATCCTTCATTAATTTTGGTCCATTACTATTTCTTGCTCCAGGATAATTAGAAATTTCGTAAGTTTTATTTACTTGCCCACCCAATTCATCTTTATCTATAATTAATGTTTTTAGCTTAGCTCTACCTGCATATATTCCTGAGGATAATCCTGCTGGCCCTCCTCCTATAATTATTACATCATATATTTTACTCATACTAACCTCCATTAAAATTTAATAAAAGAAAGGGGATGTTGTTAAACGAGAAAATCATTTATCACATCCCATTAATAATTTTACAACAGCCCCTTAAATTTTAAAATAAATTTCTATATTATAGTTTACCAATTAAGTCTAAACTTGGACTTAATGTATCTCCACCTGGTTGCCATTTAGCTGGACAAACTTGATCTCCATGTTCTGCAACAAATTGAGCAGCTTGAACCTTTCTTAATAACTCATCTGAATTTCTTCCAATTCCGTTATCGTGAATTTCATAAGCTTTGATTTCACCTTCTGGATTAATTACGAATGATCCTCTTAATGCTAATCCTTCGTCTTCAATCATTACTTCAAATTCTCTAGCTAAAACTCCAGTTGGATCACCTAACATTGGATATTTAATTTTTGCAATTGTTTCTGATGCATCTGCCCATGCTTTATGTACAAAATGCGTATCTGTAGAAACTGAATATACTTCGCATCCAATTTTCTTAAACTCTTCATATTTATCTGCTAAATCACCTAATTCTGTAGGACAAACAAATGTAAAATCTGCTGGATAAAATACTACTACTGACCAATGTCCTTTTAATGAATCTTGTGTTACTTCTGTAAACTCACCATCTTGGTATGCGTTTACTTTAAATTCTGATATTTTTTTGTTTATTAATGACATATTCATTCCTCCTTAAATACTTCCTTGTAACTAATAATAACTATTAATTAATAATTAGTCAATACTTTTCTGCTTTCTTTTTTATTTTTTCTAAAAAAGATATAAATATTCTGCAAAAACAAAAAACCTTGTCATTACTATTACAAGGTTTTTTAATATTCAGTTATTTATAATTTCAACTTAAATGTTTTGGTGTACTAGAAATAGATTCCCTTAATTTATTTCTTTCACTAAGATATATATTTTCAGCAATTTCTTCCACTCTATTCATTATCCACATATATGCAGTGGTTCCTTTTGAATAATCTGCTTCAGAATAATTAATGTTTTATCAAATCCCATTGACACAATTCTTACCTATTTTCTTTAACTTGCTTCCAATAATTTGCTAATGATTCTTCATACTTATTATTCTTAGCTTCATAGTATTTCTTACCTTTTAATTCCTTTGGCATGTACTCTTGCTTTACATAATCATTTTCAAAATCATGTGGATATAAATATCCACCTACTCCAAGCTTTTTGGCTCCACTATAATGAGCATCTTTTAAATGATTAGGCACTTCTCCTATATTTATATTATCTATATCATTCATTGCAGCACTTATTGCTAAATATGCACTATTAGATTTAGGAAGAGTGGCTAAATAAATAACAATTTCAGATAAAATAATTTGTGCTTCAGGAAGCCCTACCTTTAAAACTAATTCTATACCTGAATTTACTACTGACAAAGCATTTGGATGAGCTAATCCTATATCCTCAGCAACAATAACTGAAAGCCTTCTTACAATTGCAGTTAAATTGCCACCTTTAATAAGTCTTGCTAAATAATGAACAGCAGCATCTGCATCACTTCCTCTAATACTCTTTTGAAGTGCACTTAACAAATTATAAAATTCATCTCCACATGTATCAGATCTTATATGTGATTGCCCAAGACCTTCAATATATTCAACTGTTATTTCAATTATATCCTTCAATTGTGAATTTATAGCTAGCTCTAAAATATTATAAGCTTTCCTATAGTCACCTTGTGCAATTTGAGAAATATAATTAATTGCTTCTTCTGTATAATTAATCTTTAAACCATTCTCTATAGCTCTATTTATAGCTTTTTTTATTCCTATTTTTATATTATCATTATTTAATGGCTTAAAGTTAAATATGTTACATCTACTTATTATGGCTTTATGAAGAGCAAAATAAGGATTTTCTGTTGTGCTTGCTATTAAAGTTATTTGCCCATTTTCTATAAATTCCAATAAAGACTGCTGTTGCTTTTTAGAAAAATGCTGAAGCTCATCTATGTAAATTACTACTCCATTATAACCAAGCAAGGTATCTAAACTACTTGCTATATCTTGAATATCCTTTACTGAGGCAGTTGTAGCATTTAGCTTGTAAAATTTCTTATCTACATAGTTTGCCATAATATTTGCTAAAGTTGTTTTACCTGTACCTGGTGGCCCATATAATATACAATTACATATTTTTTTGCTTTTTATTAAATTATATAAAGGCTTTCCTTTGCCAATTATTTCTTCTTGTCCTATAAAATCCTCTAAAGTCTTTGGTCTCATTAATTCTGCTAAAGGTTTCAAACTGATTCCTCCTTGTATGTAATTAAGGGTATTTAAAATGAATAATCATCTTAAATACCCTTATAACTTATATTATATCACCCGAATAAAGTTCTATCACTTAAATCATCTTTAACATGAACTTTTTCAAATAATTCAAATAGCTTGTCTGTATTTAATTCAGCTTTTTCTGCACCTTTTACATCTATTACTATTTGCCCCATATGCATCATAAATAGTCTATTTCCACTATCCATAGCATGTTTTAAATTATGTGTTACCATTAAAGTAGTAATATTTCTTTCTTGAACTATCTTTTTAGTAATTGCCATAATTTTTTCAGATGTTTTAGGATCTAAAGCAGCTGTATGTTCATCTAATAAAAGTAATTTTGGATGAGACATAACTGCCATAAGCAATGTTAACGCTTGTCTTTGTCCACCAGATAATAATTCAACTTTGTTATAAAGTTTATCTTCCAATCCTAAATCTACTTCTTTTAAAAGATCAATGTAATGATCAATTCTTTTTTTATTTATTCCTAAGGAAAGTCCATAAGTTTTTCCTTTATTGTCTGCTAAAGATAAATTTTCTAAAATAGTCATATTAGGTGCTACACCTAAAGACGGATTTTGAAAAACTCTTCCTATGTTCTTACATCTTTCATGTTCCTTTTTATTTGATACATTTTGTCCATTTAATATAATTGTTCCACTATCTGCTAAAATAGTTCCTGATATCATATTAAGAAGCGTTGATTTACCAGCACCATTAGAACCAATAATTGAAATGAAGTCTCCTTCATTTACTTCAAGTGATAACCCATCAAAAACCTTATTTTCATTTATTGTATTTGGATTAAATGTTTTAGATAAATTCTTAATTGTTAGCATTTTCAAGGTTACCTCCCTTGTTTTTTCTATTAAATTTAAATATTCCATTTTGAGCACTTAATGCAATAATGATTACTGCTGCAGTTAATAAATTTAATAAATTAGGATTTAAGTTCATTCTTAAAGCTATTGTAATAGCAGAATAATAAATTATTGTACCAATAATTGCTTGAGTAGTACTTTTTATAAATCTTAATTTACTTAATAAAGAAATACCTATTATAACACAAGCTAATCCCTTAACAACAACTCCTGTTCCCATTCCAACATCAGCAAAGCCATTGTATTGTGCTGTTAAGCCACCAGCAAGTCCAACAAATGCATTACTAACCATTAATCCAAGGATTTTAATATTGCCTTTATTTACTCCTAAAGAAGTTACAACTTGTTCGTTGTCTCCAACTGCAAAAAGTAAAAATCCAAGTTTAGTTTTCATAAATAAATCTAATAATACTTTAAATATAATTAGAATAATTAAAACAATAATTATTTTTGATACATTACTACTAAATACTGTATCTATGTTCAATAATGATGTATTAGATTTTCCCATTATTAAAAGATTAACTGAATATAAACCAATCATGACTAAAATTCCTGACATTAGGTTGCTAATCTTTAATTTAACATGAAGGAAGGCTGTCACAAGTCCAGCCAAGCCTCCACCTATCATAGCCCCAATAGTTGCTAAAATTGGATTAACCCCATTTACTAATAATGTAGCTGCAATACATGCTCCTAATGGATATGTACCATCAACAGATAAATCTGGAAAATCTAATATCTTATATGTTATATAAACTCCCATTGCGACAAGCCCAAATAATGAAGCTTGCTCCAAAATGTTAATTATTATATTCACTAGTTTACGCCTCCAGTAACTTTATTAGCAATTTTATCTATATCTTCAGGTATAGTAACATTTAATTTTTTAGCTGTGTCTGTATTTATAGTTATCTTAAGTTCCGGCATTGTTTCTATAGCAATTTCAGAAGGTTTTTTACCATCTAAAATTTCTGCTGCTTTATATCCTGCCATTTTACCAAGTTCATAATAATCAATACCTTTTGAAACTAAACCACCCTTTTCTACTATTGCAGGTTCTGCTCCAATTACAGGCACTTTATTTTCTAAGCAAATTTTAGCTACTAAATCATATGAAGCTGCTACATTATTATCAGTTGGTGCATATAATGCATCTATTGATGAAACAGCATTTGTTAAATTTTGATTTAATTCGTTTATATTGGCTATACCAATTTCTTTAATTTCTAAATTATATTTTGAAGCTAAATCTTTTAATTCATTTAGTTGATTTACGGAATTAGTTTCAGATGTTGTATAAACAAACCCTAAAGTCTTTACATTAGGAAGTAATTCTTTTAATAATTCTAATTGTTCATCAATGTTAACTTTATCAGATGTTCCAGTAGCATTATTTCCTGAACTTTTTAATTCATTAGCAAGACCATCAGCAACTGGGTCTGTCACTGCTGTAAATACAACAGGTATATCCTTTGTAGCATTTAGTACAGCTTGTGTTGTTGGAGTTGCAATAGAGAATATTAAATCCTTATTACTATTTACAAATTGCCCTGCAATTTGTTGAGCAACATCGATTTTTCCTTGAGCATTTTGCTGCTCTATCTTTATATTCCTTCCATCTTCATAACCTTTTTCTTTTAATCCATCAATAAAACCTTTATTGGCTGAATCTAAAGCCGAATGTTGAATTAATTGAACAACCCCTATTTCTTTTACATCACTATTTCCTGATGCATTACAACCAACTAATGAAGCTGTCACTAATAATGCACTTAAAAGTGAAATTATTTTTTTATTTTTGATCACTTATGTCGTCCCCCTTATTTTTAAATTTCTCATGGAATAAATTTGTGATTGTACTAATATTATCATAATTTAGAGTTGTTGTAAATCTAACAAATAACCATTATCGTTTAGCCATTTTTTTCTCATTTCATAATCTGGAAGTATTTCCTCTACTTTTTTCCAAAAATTCATAGAATGATTTTTATGAATCATATGACTCATCTCGTGAACTACAACATAATCTATTATTTTTATATCTGCCATAATTAACTTATAATTAAATGACAGTTTATTGTCATAGGAACAACTACCCCATATAGTTTTCTGTTCTCTAATTTTAATTGATTTAGGTTCCACTGGAAAGAAGCCTTTATATACTTCTATTCTTTTTTCTATTTCATCATATGTTTTTTTCTTAAAATGTTCTATTAAGCAATCTTTAACATTTTCTCTTTTCTTTACATTAATAATTATTTTATTATCATTTATTAAAACAAATTCTCTTTTAAGATATTTTTGTACTAATATGGAAGTTTTATATATTTTACCTAAATACATAATCTCATTACCATTAAGTTGTACTCTAGTCTTTATTTTTTTCAGCTTTTGATTTATCCATTTATTTTTATCTTTTAAAATATTATTTATTATATCTTTACTAGTACCTAATGGTGCTTTAATTAATATTTCTCCATTATTATTTATTTCAATTCCTATTGTTTTTCTTTTTTTATATACTATATTATAATCAAACAAATTATTCATGTTTACTCCATTAGATTTTTTCTTTATTGTAGTACCAAAAATTTAAAATATTATATAATGCAGCTAATATTGATATGAAGTCACTGTAATACATTTTATTAGGTTGATACTTTATTGCCGTTTCCACATGAGCTGACTTATTACCAAAAACTCTTGCCATATGCAAATACTGAATTACCCAAGGTGCCAATATATCTTTTGCGGCTAACAGATTAATAATTGCACTTAAATCATACTTAATTTTATGAATGTTAATTCCTTTTCTTCCCGCAATTTCTTTCGATATAATTTCACTAATTTTTCTAGCATTAATAGCTATATTATTAATAGATAATGATTTAACTTCATCAAGCTCTCTGTATATACTATTTAAAACATACTCTATCTCTTTATATTTTCCCTCTTTATACATTGTTTCAATAGTCTCTTTCAAACTATTTATTAAAGATTCTACCACTAATAAACTTCCAGGCTTATAATAAGTTCTTCCTAAATTTTTTTCAAATGCATCACTCCATTTTTGTTCATCTTCATCTTCTAGCATATATAAATTAACAATTTCAGTATTTTTACTTTCTTTTAAATATTTTATTGATAAATTTAAAAGTATTTTTATATATTCATTGTAATTATCATGTATAATTTCATCTATTGCATTTATTGATATGCTACGAAAGTTATATCCGTTAAATTCTAATGCCCTTATAGATGAAAATAATGCTCTATTATTTTTATTAAAAACATCTATCTCCTCTTCTACTTTAGTATCAGATATAATAGACATCATAATATTACTATTTTTACTGCTCCAAAACTTAACATGTACATTATTTATAATAGTACTATAATCCTCTTTATTATTAAGTTGTTTTCTATAGTTTTTATCTAATTCATCATAAACTCTTCCATGAAGAATTTTATTTTCAAATTTAGTAGAAAAAACAATAATATCTGAATTTCTTTCAAAAACATTTCCTCTTATTAGATTAATAGTTCTATTTCCGTATATGGTATCAATATTACAAGTATTAACTATCATTTATTCATCCCTTTCATAGAAAGCTCTATATTTCATATTTAATATGTTCTATAAAAATAGGAATTTTCCTTGTAAATATCAAGCTTTTAATTATTCATATTTTATTAACATTATATTAATTGACTAGAAATTAATACTGTGATAAACTAAAAATTTGCATTTCTTTATGCTGTTGTGTTATACTATAATTGTAATAAGTTATGGAGGTGTTTTATTTTGTTTAATATTGGGGATAAGATTGTTTATCCTGTTCAAGGAGTTGGAATTATTGATGTTATTGAAGACAGAGAATTTCATGGTGAAGTTCAAAAATTCTACAATATACATCTTATTAATAATTCTATGAAGCTTATGCTCCCTTCTAGTAGAATTAATAATTCAAATATTAGATTAATAAGTGATTCTTCATCACTAGATCATATATTTAAATGTGTTTTAGATAAATCTAGTTCATTAGAAGACTTAGAAAGTATTAATTCTAAAGAGAGAATGGCAATAAACAATGATAAAATGAAATCTGGAACATTAGAAGATCTAGTAGAAGTTGTATTTAATTTATCACATATAAAGAAGAAACGTACCTTGAATTCTAGTGAAACTCAACAATTAAAGAACGCAAGAAAATTTGTAATTGATGAGATTTCTTTAGCAAAGGAAGTTACAAAAGAAGAAGCATCAGATTTCTTAGATAAGTCTATTCATTTAGCTTAAAGAGAAATATGAGCAATGACATTAGTGGTTATTAGAATACTCTGGAAGATGTTTTTCAGATAAGAGCAAAAAGTAAGAGCTATAAAGTAATGTAAAGAGCTATGGTAAATTCTATCCAAAGCTCTAACTTATTAGCTCTTACTTTTTATTATATTATTTTTTGTGTTTCTTCTGCAATTACCAATTCCTCATTAGTAGGAATTACAAATACTTTTACCTTTGAACTCTCTTTTGATATTTCTTGAAGTTTTCCCCTCACTTTGTTTTTCTCATTATCTAATTCAATTCCCAAAAATTCTAAATTACTTAAACTCATTGCTCTTGTGTTTGGACCATTTTCACCTACACCTGCAGTAAATACAATTGCATCAAGTCCCCCCATAATTGCAGCATAGTATCCTATTGTGCCTTTTATTTTGTAAGAAAATATTTCTAATGCAAGAGATGCTCTTTTATTCCCCAAACTACTAGCCTTTTCAATATCCCTAAAATCTGTACTAATACCAGAAATACCAAGAACACCAGACTTTTTATTAATTATTTCATTAACGTAATCAACTGAATATCCTTTTTCTTTTATTAAATATAATATTATAGCTGGATCAATAGAGCCACATCTACTCCCCATAATTAACCCTTCTAAAGGGGTAAATCCCATTGTTGTATCAATGGATTTGCCTTCTTTAATAGCGCACATAGAAGACCCATTACCTAAATGACAAGTTATTATTTTAAGTTCTTTTATATCTCTTTTCATTTCTAATGCTGCTATTTTTGATACATACATATGTGAAGTTCCATGAAATCCATATTTTCTAATATGATCTTCTTTATAAAATTCATAGGGAATACCATATATAAAAGCCGATTCTGGTATTGATTGATGAAAAGCTGTATCAAATACTGCTACCATTTTTGTATTTGGCATAAGTTCCTGACAGATTTCAATTCCAATCATATTTGATGGATTATGTAGTGGAGCTAATTTATAGCATTCCTTAATATATTCTTTAACCTGTTCAGTAATTAATACAGCTTCTGAATATTTCTCACCACCATGCACTACACGATGCCCTACTGCTTCAATTTCATCTAATGAGGCAATAACCCCTACATCTTTATCAATTATTGATTTCAATATCATTTTCAATGCTTCTTTATGATCTTTTAATGAATGCTTTTCTTCATAATTAATATCTTTATAATTTTTTTGTGATAAAAGTGAGTCATTAAAACCTATTCTCTCAACTACTCCTTTTACTAATGCCTTTTTATTATCCATGTTAAAAAGTTGATATTTCAATGATGAGCTTCCACAATTTATTACTAATATCTTCATATTTTCCTCCTATTGCTATATACTCATCAAGAAATTATTAACATATTTCTATTTTTTTATACATTGTTTGGTATCCCTCTATGACCAATTCCTATTACAACTTCATCTAAATGCAGCAATCCAATACTTAGAAAAATACAAACTGAAATATGTTCCCCTTTTCTAGCAATGCCAACCTTACCACCAACACTTTGTCCATTACATCTATTTATTACTTGCATAATAGCATCTCTAGTTGCACCAATAATTGCCCCTTCATCTAAATGTTGATCAGTGATTAATTTATTACGTTTTGCAGATACCATTGCTCGTTCTAATATTTTATGAATCGATTCTGTAATATTTCCCCCAATATCAACAGCTGCAACTTTTGCTCCTTTTTTAAGAAATTCTTCACTTAACTTTTCTTCTTCTTCTCTTGAACTAATTGCCATTCTTGTTGCCATTTTTGCAACTTCAGTACTTCTATAATCCTTCAACCTTATTCCTCCTTAAATTAAAAATATTATATCATAAATAATTGGAAATAAAAAAACCTATAAGATGATATTTAATCACCTCTATAGGTCTTTTAAATGTATACTATTTGCCATAATTTCTGAATTTATTATATCTATTTTCTACCAACTCTGATATATTTTCATCTCTTATACTATCTAATTCTTTTATAAGTTCTTTTTTTAACATTAATGCCATTCTCAAAGGGTTTTTATGAGCTCCTCCATAAGGTTCCTTAATAATCTTATCAATTATTTTATATTCAAATAAATCCTGAGCAGTGATTTTCATAACTTCTGAAGCTTCAACAACTCTAGAACTATCCTTCCAAAGAATTGATGCAAAACCTTCTGGAGATAATATTGAATAAATTGCATGCTCTAACATTAATACTTTATCAGCCACAGCAAGAGCTAATGCTCCTCCGCTGCCACCTTCCCCCATAAGCACAGAAATAATAGGTGTTTTTAGTCTACTCATTTCTAGTATGTTCCTAGCTATTGCTTCTCCTTGGCCTCTTTCCTCAGCATCAACTCCACAAAAAGCACCTGGAGTATCTATTAAACAAATTACAGGTCTTTTAAATTTTTCAGCTTGTTTCATTAACCTTAATGCTTTTCTATAACCTTCAGGCTTTGGCATTCCAAAATTTCTTTCAATGTTTTCTTTTGTATTAGCACCTTTTGTAATTGCAATTACAGTTACTGGCACTTCCTTTAAGAAACCAATTCCAGAAATAATAGCTTTATCATCTCCAAACTCCCTATCACCATGTAATTCTATAAAATTATCAAAAATATTTTCTATATAAAATTCTCCAGTTGGCCTATCTTTATGTCTTGCAGTTGTGACTTTTTCCCAACTAGTCATTGTTTTAATCATATCTCTACCCATTATTCTTCACCTCATGAATAGTTAAGATATTATATAAAGTCTGCTTTAGATTTCTTCTATCTACAATACTATCAATAAATCCTTTTTTAAGCAAAAATTCTGCTTTTTGAAAATCATCAGGTAAAGTTTCCTTTATAGTATTTTCTATTACTCTTCTACCTGCAAATCCTACTAGAGCATTTGGCTCACTTAATATAATATCCCCTTCCATAGCAAAGGAGGCTGTTACTCCACCTGTAGTTGGGTTTGTTAATACAGTTATATATAATAATCCTGCATTATCATACTTTCCAATTGCAGCACTTACCTTTGCCATTTGCATTAATGAAAATATACCTTCTTGCATTCTTGCTCCACCTGAAGTGGTGAAAATAATAAGCGGTAATTTATTATCAGTTGCGTATTCTACTAATTCAGTAAGCCTTTCTCCAACTGCAGTACCCATACTGCCCATCATAAAAAAGCTATCCATAACACCAGCAGCTACCTTAATGCCATTAATAGAACCGATACCAGTTACTACAGCTTCACTACTTTCTGTACTTTTCATGCTTCTTTCAAGTTTCTCTTCATAACCAGGAAAATCTAGTGGATTTTTAGTTTTAATATTTTCCCCAAGTCTATAAAAACTATCTTTATCAAATAATAATTTAATTCTTATATCTGCTGTTATTCTTAAATGATTATTACAACTTGGACAAACATAAAAATTTCCAATTAAATCTTCTTTATATATTATTCCACCACATTTTTCACATTTAACCCACATACCTGAAGGAATGTTTGGCTTTTCAATTTCTTCTTTTTTGGCTTCTTTAATTACCCCATATTTCTTTTTATTAAATAAATCCTTAAGCATTCTTTATCACCATCTTTTTCCCTAGAAAAGAAGTATCATATTCTCCTTTTACAAACTCATCCATTTCAAGTAATGAATATTGAAAATCTATATTGGTAGTAATTCCTCCAACTGCAAATTCTAATAAAGCTCTTTTCATTTTTACAATAGCTTCATTTCTATCTTTACCAAAAGCTATTAATTTTGCTAGCATTGAATCATAATATGGTGGAATTTTATAACCACAATATATTGCAGAATCAAGTCTAATACCTGGTCCACCCGGCAAACATAACTCTTCGATTTTTCCAGGACAAGGCATAAAATCTTTTTCAGGATTTTCTGCATTAATTCTACATTCTATTGCATGGCCTAGTATTTTAATATCTTCTTGCTTAATTGATAGCGATTCTAAACTTGCAATTTTTAATTGTTCTTTTACTAAATCAACACCTGTTATCATTTCTGTAATTGGATGCTCTACTTGAATTCTAGTATTCATTTCCATAAAATAATAGTTCAAATCTTTATCTACTAAAAATTCAATAGTACCTGCATTTTCATAATTTACAGCTTTCGCAGCCTTTTTAGCAATTTCCCCCATTTCATTTCTTAATTGAGGTGATAAAAAGGTGGATGGCGCTTCTTCAAGAACTTTTTGATTCTTTCTTTGAAGAGAACATTCTCTTTCACATAAATGAATAACATTTCCATAACTATCAGCTAGTATTTGAAATTCAATATGTCTTGGATTTTGCACAAATTTTTCAATGTATAGAGTATCATCACCAAAACATGCTTTTGCTTCTGACTTTGCAGTATTAAAGCCTTTTTTGAATTCCTCATTATTAAAGGCTATTCTAATACCTTTTCCACCGCCACCAGCAGCTGCTTTAATCATTACAGGATATCCAATATTATTCGCAATTTCAAGGCCATGATTTTCATCAACTATGTTTCCTTCATACCCTGGCACTACTGGTACCCCTGCTTCTTTCATAATTTCCCTAGCTTTGGCTTTATTACCCATTAGTTCTATTGCTTTGTAATCTGGACCTATAAATTTAATATTACATTCTTTGCACATTTTTGCAAATTTCGCATTTTCAGAAAGAAATCCAAAACCAGGATGTATAGCATCACTACCTGTTAATATACAAGCGCTTAATATATTATAAATGTTTAGATAGCTATCTTTTGATTGGGCTGGCCCTATACATACAGCTTCATCTGCAAGCTGTGTATGTAGAGCATCTTTGTCCGCCTCTGAATATACAGCAACAGTTGAAACTCCTAATTCTCTACATGCTCTTATTATACGAACTGCAATTTCTCCCCTGTTAGCAATTAGTATCTTATTAAACATTTTATCACCTATCCTATAGCAAACATTATTTCTGCTTCGCAAGCTTTTTTACCATCAACAGTAGCAATAGCCTTTCCAGTTCCCATAGATCCTCTTAATCTTATTATTTCACAACTTAACTCTAGTTTGTCACCTGGAACAACCTGTTTTCTCCATCTTACTTTATCTGCTCCTGCAAAAAGTGGTGTTTTCCCTTTATATTCCTCCATACCAAGAATGGCAACTGCCCCTACTTGAGCTAAGGCTTCTAAAACTAACACTCCTGGCATTACAGGATAATTTGGAAAATGTCCTTGAAAGAAAGGTTCATTTATAGTTACATTCTTATAACCTTTAACACTTTTCCCTTCAACGTATTCTGTTATTCTATCAACTAATAAAAATGGATATCTATGTGGTAGTATTTCTCTTATTTCATTTATGTCCATATGATTAATTCTCCTTTATCTTAAATAGTGGTTGACCGTATTCAACCATTACTCCATCTTCTACTAATATTTCTTTAACTATCCCTGAATAATCACTTTCTATTTCATTCATAAGTTTCATAGCTTCAATTATGCATAAAGTACTTCCTTTTTTCACTTCATCTCCAACAGAAACAAAGGGAGATTTATCTGGTCCTTGTGAACTGTAAAATGTACCAACCATAGGTGCTGTAACAATTTTTAATCCTTCAACTGACTCTTCTTTTTCATTTTTATCTGTACTTGTATTCTCAATTATTACTTCGTCATTTTCTTCAATTTTATCTTTTACAATCACATTATTACTTGAAACTTTTTCACCATTAATGGGTCTTGTTAAAGATTTATCCATTTTTATATGACCATCTTTAGTTTTATATTCAAAATAAGATAAAGTTGATGAATCAATTCTATCTATTACTTCCTTAATACCATTAAAATCCATAATATCCTCCTTATACTATTCCCATCGTTTAAATAGCAATGTTGCATTATGACCACCAAAACCTAAAGAATTTGATAAAGCATATTCCAATTTCTTATTTCTTCCTTGGTTTGGCACATAATCTAAATCTAATTCTTCATCTTTAACTTTTAGGCCTACAGTTGCAGGTATAAATCCATCTTGAAGAGCTTTAATACATGTAACTGCTTCAACTGATCCTGCCCCTCCAAGTAAGTGGCCAGTCATTGATTTAGTAGATGATATTGGGATATTGTATGCATCTTCCCCAAAAGCTTTCTTTATAGCAAAAGTTTCATATCTATCATTTAAAGGTGTTGATGTTCCATGTGCATTGATATATGAAACATCAGACATATTAATTCCTGCTTCCTCAATTGCTAATATCATAGCATCTGCTGCCCCTTCTCCCTCTGGATGTGGTGAAGTTATGTGATATGCATCACAAGTTGAACCATAACCTACTATTTCCGCTAAAATATTAGCTCCTCTTTTAATTGCTCCTTCTAAGGTTTCTAATACTAATACAGCCCCACCTTCACCAATTACAAACCCACTTCTTTCTTTATCAAAGGGAATTGAAGATCTTAAAGGATCATTACTAGTATTTAATGCTTTCATACCAGCAAAACCTCCCACTCCCATATAACATATTGGAGCTTCTGTACTTCCTGCTAGCATATAATCTGCATATCCATCCTTAATTAATCTAAATGCTTCTCCAATACTATTATTACCAGTTGCACATGCAGTAACCATAGCTGTACAAGGTCCTTTTAATCCATATCTAATTGCAATATTTCCAGCACTTAAATTTATTATTGTCATTGGTATAAAGAAAGGAGAAACTCTTTTTTTAGAACTTAATGCTACTTTGCTTATATCATTTTCCATAGTGCATAAACCACCTACACCTGAACCAACATAAACACCAAATCGTTTTTTATTTACTTTTTCTAAATCAAGTTTAGAATTTTTTAGTGCTTCATCAGCAGCAGCAATTGCAAATTGAGCATATCTATCTAATCTTTTTGCTTCTTTTCTATCCATAACAGTTTCTGGATGAAAGTCTTTAACTTCAGCTGCTATCTTCACTTCGAAATCTTCAGTATTAACATTTTTAATAAAGTCAATTCCTACTGTTCCTTTTTTAATATTTTCCCAGTATGATTCTACATTATTTCCAAGTGGTGTTATAGCTCCCATTCCTGTTACTACTACTCTATTTTTCATATTATTTCCTCCTACATTACCATACCGCCATCAACATGTATTACTTGACCAGTAATATAATTTGCATCATCACTAGCTAAAAAAGCAACTACATTTGCAACATCCTCAGGCTTACCTAATCTTTTTAGTGGTATTCCATTTTTTACCTCTTCTTTATATTTCTCACCAAGTACCTCAGTCATATCGGTTTCAATAAAACCAGGGGCAATTGCATTAACTGTAATTCCTCTTGCACCAATTTCTTTTGCTAATGATTTTGTCATTCCTATTACACCAGCTTTAGATGCAGCATAATTTACTTGACCAGCATTTCCTACTATCCCTACCACAGATGAAAGATTAATTATTTTCCCTGCTCTTTGTTTTACCATAATAGGTGTTATTGTTTTTAAACAATTAAATACCCCTTTTAAATTAACATCAATAACTGAATCAAAATCTTCTTCCTTCATTCTTAAAAGTAATGTATCTTTAGTAATACCTGCATTATTAACCATAATATCAATTTTACCAAATTTTTCTTTGGCAGAATTGATCAAATTTTCAACATCTTCGATTTTACTTATATCACCTTTTACTCTTAATACCTCTACTCCAAATGTTTTAATTTCATTTTCAACTTTGATTGCTTCATCTTCGCTACTTCTATAATTTAAAACAATATTTATCCCTTTTGAAGCTAACTTAATGGCAATTGCTTTTCCTATACCTTTTGCAGCTCCAGTTACAATTGCAACTTTATTATTTAACATTATTGTCCTCCAACTATTTTAAATTTTAATTCTGCTTCATTAATTATTTCATTAATAATTTCTTCGCAGCTTTGCTCTTTTTTAACTAAGCCTGCTATTTGGCCTGCCATAACTGAACCATTTTCAATATCGCCATCAATTACGGCCTTTTTTAAAGCACCTATACCAAGTTCCTCTATTTCTTCTATAGAAGCCCCTTCTGCTTCCATCTTCTTGTAAACTTTTGATAATTTATTTTTTAAAACTCTTACAGGATGACCAGTTGATCTTCCAGTAACTTCAGAATCTATATCTTTTGCTTTTATTACTTTAGCTTTGTAATTATCATGAACTGTACATTCTTTAGCAACAAGGAATCTTGTTCCAATTTGAACCCCTTCTGCCCCAAGCATAAAACTTGCAGCGAAACCACGACCATCACCTATTCCACCAGCAGCAATTACAGGAATTTCTACTGCATCTACTACTTGGGGAACTAACGTCATAGTTGTTAATTGTCCTATATGACCTCCTGATTCTGTACCTTCTGCTACAATTGCATCAGCACCTAATTTTTCCATTCTTTTTGCTAAAGCTACTGAAGCAACTACTGGAATAACTTTTACTCCATTTTCTTTCCACATTTCCATGTACTTTCCTGGACTACCTGCCCCTGTAGTAACTACAGGTACTTTTTCATCACAAATTAATTTTGCCACTTCATCAGCATGAGGTGACATAAGCATTACATTTACACCAAATGGTTTGTTAGTCATAGATTTAACCTTTTTTATTTCTTCTCTTATCCACTCAATAGGCGCTGTTCCTGTTATTATTCCAAGCCCACCAGCTTCACTTACTGCAGCTGCTAAAGAAGCATCTGCAATCCAAGCCATTCCACCTTGAATTATTGGATATTTTATATTTAATAATTGGCATATTCTATTATTTTCCATTATTATCCTCCAACTTAATATTTATAAACATATAATTGTAAATCGGGTGCTTTAGTAACCCGATTTACTAGTTTAATAAATATTATTTTTTTAGCTTTTCAACATAATCAACAGCATCTTTTACTGTTTTTATATTTTCAGCATCGTCTAATTGGATACCAAATTTTTCTTCTATTTCTATTACTACTTGAAATAAATCAAGTGAATCTGCTCCTAATTCTTCAAAAGTTGTTTCTAACTTTACATCCTCAGGTGCTACCTCTAATTGTTCACAAATAACTTCTCTAATTTCTTCAAAAATCATTTCATAACCTCCAAATAAATAATTTAATAAATAATTTAATAAATAATATATAATAAAAAATAATTACTAACATTCTCCTATTACAGTTCTATTAATGAAGCTCCGTATATCATACCTCCACCAAAGCCAACCATAATTATTTTTATCCCATTTTTAAGTATTCCCTTTTCATACATTTCATTTAATGCTATAGGAATTGAAGCTGAAGAAGTATTTCCATACCTATCTAAATTTAAATAAAACTTATTCATATCTATCTTAAATTTTTTAGCTGTATACTCTATTATTCTTTTATTTGCTTGATGTGGGACAATATAATCTATATCATCAAGTGTCAAATTACAATCTTTTAAAACTCTTTTTATTCCATCTACCATAGAAAATGTAGCAAATTTTAAAACTTCCTTACCATCCATACGTAATGTTTGAATCTTATCCTTTGATTCTTTTACATAAGGATTTTTTACCTTTATTGCATCAATATGAATAGTATCTGCTAATTTTCCTACTGCTTTAGTATGAAAACTTCTGTATTTTGGTTTTGTAGATATTTCCTCTTTCTTTAGTACTACTGCTCCACCTCCATCTCCAAATAAAACACAGGTACTTCTATCTTCCCAATTTGTAATTTTTGATAAAGTTTCTGCTCCAATAACTAATGCATTTCTATATTTTTTATTTCCATTCATCATAGAAAATGCTATTTCTAAACCATAAACAAAACCTGCACATGCAGCATTAATATCAAATGCTGATGCTTTTATAGCACATATTCCTCTTTGAACTAGGCATGAAACTGATGGAGTAAATCCATCTGGTGTAACAGTTGCAACAATAATTAAATCTATATCTTCACCTTTTACATTTGCTCTTTCTAATGCAAGCTTTGCAGCTTTAATTGCAATATCAGAAGTTTCTTCTCCTTCTGATATTCTTCTTTCTTTAATACCAGTACGAGTTGATACCCATTCATCACTAGTATCAACAATTTTACTTATGTCATTATTTGTTATTATTAGTGGAGGAACATATGCTCCAACACCAGCAATATTTATTTCTTCCATTTTTAGCTCCTTACTGATAATTCATATTTCTTCTTAAAATAATTATTTAGCCTTTCTAAGGATGATATTAACACTTCCTCTTCATCCCCACTTAAGCCTTCAACTACTTCATTAATCATGTCACTATGAAACTTTTGATGCAGCCTAAAAGCTAATTTTCCTTTCTTAGTAACATTAATAAGTACTACACGTCTATCTTCTTCTATCCTTTTTCTTTCTACATAACCTTTTTTAATCAGTTTGTTTATTGCAGTAGTTAAAGTTCCAACTGTTATCTTTAAATCCTGTGCCACTTCTGTCATTGTTCTTTGTTCATACATGCCAATTGCATCAATTGTATGTAATTCCGTTACAGATAAATCAGAAAGTGGTCCATTTTTTAATGTTTTTTCTTCAATATGAAGAATATCATTAAAAAGCTCTATAAACAGTTCATTTAAAACCATTTTTGCTTTGTCCATTTAAATTCCTCCATAGTGCATTGTCAAATAGTTTGATAATCAAAATATACACTATTCAAAATAAATTGTCAACATCATATAACTGAAGGAAATAAATGTAGATAAATAGCTATGTTTTAAATCAATGTTGATATAAAACATAGCCAGTAAATTAATATTCTTTTAAAATTTCTCCAAAATATAATATATGTTTTGCCTCACCTTCAGCATAACATGAATCTTTTATTTCTGTATTTAAATTATCAAAATCCATTTCTTGTTTTAATACTACTTTACATTCATAGTATTTTTCACAACCTTCTATAACTGGAGTCTTTACAGATTTACCAGGAATAAATTTAATATTTGCCTCTTTTTCTTTATCAATGTCCCTTCCAGATTTAGTTCCACATATAGAAAGGGCTTTTTTCATTTTATCCCCATAAGGTATGCTAATTGTATAATTTGCTCCAAGTTCTAAAAATTCATTTGAATATCTTGATGTTCTTATTAATGCCATAAACATTGGTTTTCTCCACATAAAACCTACTGATCCCCATGATATTGTCATTGTATTTGCTTTCTTTTCATCACCAACTGTAAAAAAAGCACCTTTTTTGTGTAGATTATCAAAGGCTTCTTCAAGTCCAAAAGTAAAAGTATCTTTCATTATTAAATCCCCCTTTTTATTTCTTTAATATATTTTTTATTTTATCACAATTAATCATCAATTTGTATTTCTCCATCAATTAAGTTAATTATTGAAGTTCCATACTGAGCAGATTTTTTAGAATGAGTTACTTGAATTAATGTTTTGCCGTATTCAACATTAATTTTTTTAAATAATTCCATTATTTCTGTTCCAGTTTTAGAATCTAAATTACCAATAGGCTCATCTAAAAAGATTATATCTGGCTCAAAAATTAATGCTCTTGCTATAGCTACTCTTTGTTGTTGTCCACCTGATAATTCCCTAGGAGTTAATTTTCTTTTATCTTGCATACCAATAATATCAAGGATTTCATCCAATTTTTCCTTGTAATCTTTTATCTTTTTTCCATCCAATATTAATGGCAACATTATATTATCCTCAACATTTAAATTAGGTACAAGATTATAAAATTGAAATACAAAACCTATGGTGTTTCTTCTGATTTTACTCATTTCCTTTTCTTTTACTTTACTTATATCCTTATTATTTATTAATACTTCACCACTAGTTGGCTTATCAAGACCTCCAAGTAAATATAGTAATGTTGACTTACCTCCACCTGAAGGTCCCATTATTGATATAAATTCTCCTTTTTCAACAGTTAAATTTATATCTTTTAAAACATGTGCTACTTCTTTTCCAACTTTAAAAGATTTATTTAAATTTCTTGCTTCAATAATACTCATTTTCTTCCCCCTACTCATACTTCAATTCTTCAATAATTGATAATTTCTTACTTTTAAAAATTACAGGTAAAGTAGCAAGTAAAATTACAATTAAAGAAATTATAAAACACATTGGAATTGAATAAACATCTAATTCAATTTTTAATGGCATATTTATTACTTTTAAAAATTTTGTTACTAAGGATAATTCCAACTTAATTATTGATACTGCAAATATTAATGACCATATTACGGAAATGCAGGATTCAACTATTAACATAAGATTCCTTTTAGATTTTCTCATACCAACAGAACTTAATACTGCAAAATCCCTTTTCCTTTGTATAAATCCTATTGTAATATTATTTAATACTCCTAAAGATGCAATTATGACAGCCATATATGCAAAAATACTTAAAATATTAACCAGCATTTCATTTGCCTCTTCATCATTCTTTTTAGAGTCATTACTTGTTACTATAGAAGCTCCAAATTCTGATATAGATTTTTTAATTTCTTCTTTAACTTCTTCTTGGTCTTTATTAGTTGATAATAAAATTGAATTAGCAGAATTAATTCCAAAATCCTCTTTCAAATCAGTATTCTTTATAAGGGCAAACAATCCCCCATTATATAACTTTCCTTCAATTATACCTGCAATTTTATATTCTCTTTTTAATCCATAAGCTTCTATTGTTACCGTATCTGAAACTTTTTTATTTATAAGCTTTGCATCAGTTGTAGTAATAATTATTTCTTTTTCTTTAGAATTAGTAAAATCATTATACATTGAATAATTTTCATTACTATTTAATTCAATATATTCATTATAATTTTTGTATTTATCTGCCTCTATCCCTTGTAAATATACAGTTTTACCATCAATAAGTGCAGTAACAAAAGTTATTCCTTGTACACTATTAAAATTAATGTTTTCATTACTTCTTAATATTTGTTTTATTTTATCTTCAACGCTTACTTCATCCTCTCTAATAGTAGAAATATTAAAAATACTAATATCATAATTTAATTTTTCATAACAATCCACAAGAGTAACTTTTATAGAAGTTCCAATAGATGTAATTAGTAATACTGATAAAAGTGAAATAATTATTAGTGTAATATTACTTAACAACACTTTAGAGGTTCTTAAATTATTTAATGCTAAAAATACAGTATTACATCTTCCTTTAAAAAACTTGCATAATACATTAGTCACAATGTCAATTATTTTAGGATAAGCTAATGTCAATCCTGTTATGGATATTAAAACAAAAACAATAGAAATATTATTAGCAAGTTCTGAACTAATAAAATTAACAACTACAGATATTACTATTAATATTACCCCTACTATAAATCTCTTAAAACTAATGGACATTGTTGTATTTACATTATTTAATATAACTTCTTTTACTTGAAGTTTTCGTATTCTTCTTATTGGAATTATAGAAGATACTAAAGATAAAAAGACTGAAAATATTGTTCCTATTATAAAATACTTAAGTGAAATATTAGGATTTTCATAAATACCGTATTCTTTTAAAGGAGATATTATCCTACTAATGCCTTTCAATCCAAAAACAGCTATTATATTACCTATAATAGCACCAATAATGCCATATAAAATACTTTCACAGTATAATATTACTTCAATTGTTTTACTTGTAGCACCTTGACTTAAAAAAGTACCAATAATTGGCATCCTTTCAGTTATAGTTAATTTGAATGATCCATATATTATTATTGCACTCATAAAAACAACAATTACAAGCATTAAATATAAGGTATTAATAAAATTACCTGTTTGTGCTTTTATGGATTCCTCATCAAATAATTTACTACATTCAAAATCAGAATTATTTTCATTAAATTTGTCTATTGCTTTTTGTACATTCTCTTCATCTGAATCAGCAAAAATAGAATTATATTTTCCTTCTGCATTAAAATCTTTTGCTAAATATTCATAAGGTACAATAATTGTAAAATTTGATGCGGTATCATTATAAAATATAGTATCATTAGAGTTAATTGCAGCTATTTCTAGTTCTTTTGGCTGCCCTCCTATAATTACTTTAATGGTATCATTTACTTCTAGATCTAAATCTTCACTTACTCTTTTAGAAATTATACATTTATTTCCTTTAAAATCAGATATACTACCAGCTATTATTTTATCAGATTTTAATAAATTTTCTTCTCTACCTCTTATTCCAAGATCTTTAATTTCATCATCTACATTATAAAATCCCCCAATATAAATCTCTTTTTGAATATTTTTAACACCATTCTCATTTATATTGTCAGTTTCAAAGAAATTATCATTGCCTTTTGAAGTGATTTGTAATTCTTTATTTTCATAAAGCTCTAACATTGGCTTAGTAAAACTACTTATTGCAATGTCTACTACACCAATACTAGTTACTAAAAATCCAGTGCTTATAGATATTGCAATTAACAGTAATAGAAATCTACTTTTTTTCTCTAACATTGACTTTATAATATATTTTAAAAATATTTTCACCTTTCCGCCCCCTTTTTCACATAATATATATATTACCATAATTAGTATTATTATTAAACAAAAAATGTAAATTCTAAATTAATAAGAAAAAATTAAAGAGCTATGGTTCATGGACTCTTATCCATAAACCATAGCTCTAATTAAAATATTATAAATATTCTTTTATTGTAAGTAATCTTTCAGCAGCTTCCTTAACATTTTCTCTTTCTCCAAAGCAACTGAATCTAAAGTTTCCTTCACCATTTTCTCCAAATCCAACTCCTGGAGTTCCAACTATATTTACTTTTTCTAGAAGTAAATCAAAGAAATCCCATGACTTCATGTTATTTGGACACTTAAGCCAAATATATGGTGAATTTACACCACCTACATACTTAATATCTAATTTATCTAAGGCTTCTGCAATTATTTTTGCATTTTCTTTATAATAATCTATATTTTCTTTAGTCTTTTTTCTACCTTCTTCAGTAAATACTCCTGCTGCTGCTTTTTGTATTACATAAGGTACCCCATTATACTTAGTAGTTTGTCTTCTAAGCCATAGCTTATTTAAAACTACATCATTAACTTTTAAATCAAATGGAAGAACTGTGTAACCACATCTCATTCCTGTAAATCCTGCTGTTTTAGATAATGAACAAACTTCAATAGCTACTTCTTTAGCACCTTCTATTTCATAAATACTATGTGGAATATCATCTTCACTTATAAATGCTTCATATGCAGCATCAAATAAGATAATAGCTCCTACTTCTTTAGCATAATTAACCCATTCTTTAAGTTGTGCTCTATTATATGAAGCACCAGTAGGATTATTTGGTGAACAAAGATATATTAAATCAGCTTTCACATCATAATTTGGCATTGCTAAGAAATTATTACTTTCATTGCTATCCATAAATATAATCTTTCTTCCATCCATTATGTTTGTATCAACATAAACTGGGTATACTGGATCTGGAATTAATACTACATTATCTTTAGAAAAAATATCTAACATATTTCCTAAATCACTTTTAGCTCCATCACTTACGAAGATTTCGTTAATATCAAGGTTAACATTAAACTCTTCATAATATTTTTTTAAATCCTCTTTTAAAAAATCATAACCTTGTTCTGGTCCATATCCTTTAAAAGTTTCCATTGAACCCATATCCTTAACACCTGATTCTAATTCCTTAATTACAGGTTCAGTTAAAGGACGAGTAACATCTCCTATTCCAAGTGAAATAACTTTTTTTTCTGGATTATTTTTCTTAAATTCATTAACCTTTTTTGCTATTGTTGAAAATAAATAGCTATCCTTTAGATTTAAATAGTTTTCATTAATTTTTACCATTTATTTATCCCCCTTTGATGCTTTTACCAGACCTACAAATAATGGATGTGGTCTATTTGGACGAGATAAGAATTCAGGATGATATTGAACTCCTACAAAGAATTTGTTTGCTTGTATTTCCACAGATTCAACTAATCTACCATCTGGTGAAATACCCCCTAAATTCATACCACTGTTTAAATACTCATCTCTATATTTATTATTAAATTCAAATCTATGTCTGTGTCTTTCACTAATAATCTCTTTTCCATAGATTTGATATAATTTACTATCTTTTTCTATTTTACAAGGATATGCTCCTAATCGCATAGTTCCTCCAAGATCTTCGATGTCAATTTGATCTTTCATAATATCTATTACTGGATATTTTGTATTTTCATCTAACTCACTAGAATTTGCACCTTCAAAACCTAATACATTTCTAGCATATTCTATTACTGCAACTTGCATTCCAAGACATATTCCAAGGAAAGGTAAATCATTTTCTCTAGCATATCTTACTGCTTCTATTTTACCTTCAACACCTCTATTACCAAATCCTCCTGGTACAATGATACCTTTGCAGTCTTTTAATTTTTCTTTTACATTTTCTCTTGTTATTTCTTCACTATCAATCCAAACAATATTTACATTAACATTTTCAGCAAAGCCAGCATGTTTTAAGCTTTCAACTACTGATAAATAAGCATCATGAAGTGATACATATTTACCTACAATTCCAATGTTAACTTCTTCAGTTACAGATACTGCTTTATTTACCATTTCAGTCCAACTTGATAAATCGCATTTTGTATCTTTAATTGATAATTCTCTACAAACTATTTCTGAAAAATTACTCTTTTCAAGCATTAATGGTGCTTCATAAAGATTTTTAACAGTAGAGTTTTCTATTACGCAATCTTCTCTTACATTACAGAAAAGCCCTATTTTTCTTTTAATATTGTCGTCTAGAGGTATATCACATCTACAAATAATTATATCTGGTTTAATTCCAAGGCCTTGTAATTCTTTAACACTATGTTGAGTTGGCTTTGATTTTAATTCTTCTGAACCTGCTATATAAGGCACTAATGTTACATGTATAAATAAGCAATTTTCTTCTCCTACTTCTAATGATACCTGTCTTATTGCCTCTACAAATGGTTGAGATTCAATATCTCCAACTGTTCCACCTATTTCTGTAATGATAATATCAGCATCTGTTGTTTCACCAGCAGAATAAACTTGATTCTTAATTTCATTTGTTATATGTGGTATAACTTGAACTGTTTCTCCTAAATATTCACCTTTTCTTTCCTTATTTAACACATTCCAATAAACTTTTCCCGTTGTAATGTTTGAGAACTTATTTAGATTTTCATCAATAAATCTCTCATAATGACCTAAATCCAAATCAGTTTCTGTTCCATCATCTGTTACAAACACTTCTCCATGTTGTAGTGGGCTCATTGTTCCTGGATCTATATTTATGTATGGATCAAATTTTTGTGCTGTAACTTTTAACCCTCTATTCTTTAGTAATCTACCTAAAGATGCTGCTGTTATTCCTTTTCCTAACCCTGATACAACTCCACCTGTAACAAATATATATTTTTTATTCATTTCCTATCCTTCCTTCATAAACAAACTCTGCTGGACCTGTCATTTCTACTGATCCATTAGATGAATATTTAATCTTTAAATCTCCACCTAGTAATTTTACAGTTACTTCTTCATCTTTATTACAATAATTATTTAAAACTGATGCAACTACACTTGCACATGCACCAGTTCCACATGCATATGTTTCCCCACTTCCTCTTTCCCATACTCTCATTTTAATTGTTTTTCTATCAATTACTTGAACAAACTCAGTATTAATTCTTTCTGGGAATAAAGGATTATTTTCAAATAATGGTCCTATCTTTGAAATATCCAAATCATCAATATTATCCATATAAACAACACAATGAGGATTCCCCATAGATACACATGTTATGTTATATTCAATATTATTTATTTTTATTATTTCATTTATAACTTTCTCTTTATTGAAAATCACAGGAATTTCTTTTGAATTTATTATTGGATTTCCCATATTTACTGCAACTTCAGTAACTAAATTATCTTTTACAGATAGCTTTAATTCCTTAATTCCAGCTAAAGTTTCAAGAGTAATTTCTGTTTTATTAGTAATGCCTTTTTCGTATACGTATTTTCCAATACATCTTGTTGCATTACCACACATTTCTCCTTCTGATCCATCAGCATTAAACATTCTCATTCTAAAATCTGCAATTTTAGATGGTAATATTAATACTATACCATCGGAACCAACACCGAAGTGCCTATCACTTAATTTTACTGAAAGTTTATTAGGTTCCTTTATTTCTTCCTTTAAGCAATTAAAGTAAATATAATCATTTCCTAATCCTTGCATTTTAGTGAATTCCATGTTTACACCTCAAAATAATTAATAATTTTTTCTGCTATTTCTTTACGACTTACTCTGGAGTCCATAGCTTGCTTTTCTATATACTTATGAGCTTCTTCTTCTGACATACTGTTATATTGTATCAAAAGACATTTAGCTCTATCAACCTTTTTTATAACTTCAACTTGATTTAATAATTTATTTTTTTCATCCTTAAGTTTTGAAAATCTTCTAAGTGAAGTAAATACAAATTTTACACTTTGATAGAATATAGATTTACTAAAAGGCTTTGGGATAACAAAAATTCCGTACTCCTCAACTTTAGCACTAATCATATCAGCTTCAATTGATTTTACAACTAATATTACACCTGTTGAGCCTTTTTGAGATACTTTCTTAGCAAATTCTGTTCCAAATTCATCTTTAAGCGGTGTATCAACTAACACAACGTTAAAGTCATCTTGAATCATACGTCTCCTAGCAGCTGCACTATTATTTTCACTTTCTATATGGCTATAGCCCATACTTTTCAAATTATCTGTATATACTTTTAATCCTTTTTCTGAGCTACAAACAATTAATATTTTATCCATATCTCCAGCCCCCATTATAGATTTATTATTTTTTAAAATCTATAGAAATAATTGTTTATCTCCCAGTCTGATATTTCATCATCTCTTGAAGAATTTTCATGATATTCCCTACATTCTTTTTCTTTCTTTTCTATAAATTTATTAAATAAAAATTCTCCTAGAGTATCTTTTACGAAATCACTATTTTTCATAAATTTAATAGCTTCATCTAAAGAGGCAGGTAAAGTATCTAATTGCATACTTTCATTAATATTATATGCATTTCCATCAAATGCATTTGGCAATTTTCTTTCTAATTCAACACCTTCAAGACCAGCTTTAATTAATAAAGCAAAAGCTAAATATGGATTACAAGTGCCATCTGCACTTCTAAGCTCCATTCTAGAATATTCTCCAGTAGAAGCAGGTATCCTAATTAATTGAGACCTGTTTTTATGAGACCAAGTAATATATTTTGGTGCTTCATGTGAACCAAAGCGTTTATATGAATTAATTATAGGATTTAAAATAGCAGTAATCTCTTTGATTCTAAACATTATACCTGCAATAAAGCTTTCTGCTTTCTTTGAATGACCATTATTAATTTTGAAAATATTTTTATCTTCTTTAAATAATGATAAATTAATATGAAGTCCAGATCCGCTTTGAGTAAATAAAGGCTTTGGAATAAAACTTGCATATAAACCATTAAGTCCAGCAATTGTTTTAACTACTGATTTAAGAGTTATAAAATTATCTGCTGATTCTACTGGATTATCATACTTTACATCAATTTCATTTTGACCAGGGCCAGATTCATGATGGGATGATTCTGGTTTTAATCCCATTTCTTCTAATGTTAAACAAATCTCCCTACGAACATTTTCTCCTTTATCAAAAGGTGCTACATCAAAATATTCTGCTCTGTCTTGTGGAACAAGAAGTGGTTCTGCTTCATCATCAGTTTTAAATAAATAGAACTCACATTCTGGTCCAACTTTAGCAGTATAATCTTTTATTCTTAATTCTTCAACAGTTTTTTTAAGGAGATACCTACAATCACCTTCAAAATGTTCACCACTCGGAGTTTTTATATAACAAAAAAATCTTGCTACTCTTCCTTCTTGAGGTCTCCAAGGTAAAATTGCCAAAGTTGATGGATCTGGAACTAAGAATAAATCAGAATCTTCTATTGTTAAAAAACCATTTATAGATGATGCGTCAAAACTAATACCATGTAAAAATGCTTTCTCTAATTGAGAAGACATAATTGAAATATTTTTTAATTCACCAAAAACATCACAAAATTGCAACCTGATAAACTTTATATCATTTTCTTCAACAAATTCTAGTATTTCTGAAATTGTTTTATCCATTATTATTCCCCCCTTTAATTATTATTATCTTATAATAATTGCAGCATTTATTTCATATATTAACTAAACGTCTAATGATATTTTATTTAGTAAGTATAAGTTATTAATTATTACATTATATATAATATATAAAACAATATCAATTAAGATTCTAAAGAAATTAATATTACCATTATACCATTAGTAATAAATTCTCTAAAGAATTTTTGAAAATTTCTTTATTTAATCTAATAATATAAATTAGATTAATATATTAATATTATTTTATAAAAATATATGCCTAAATGACATTAAAAAAAGTGCAAAATACTATGCACTACACTTTAATTTATCATTGCATTAATGAACTTCATTATAAAAAGAACTAAAGTTCTTAATTCTATTCTATTAGGTAGAAAAAAATTTGTCAATTGTAAAATTAATTATTGATTTTTTTCATAATTAAGCATATAATAATACCATCAGCAAAGGCGCTGTGTATTTTTAAATACACTGCGTCTTTTTTTGTGCTTACGTAATAATTAAGTGTTAATTTTTTTTATAAAAAGGGAGGATATTTTATATGACTACTAAAAATGTACCAGAATTATTTGGATCATTAGTTTTCAATGATCAAGTAATGAAAGAAAGATTACCAAAGGATACTTACAAAAAATTAAGAAAGGCTATAGATACAAATACAGCTTTAACAATAGATGTTGCTAACGTTGTAGCAAATGCTATGAAAGATTGGGCTATTGAAAAAGGTGCTACTCACTTTACTCACTGGTTCCAACCAATGACTGGTATTACTGCTGAAAAACATGATGCATTTATTACACCTAATGGTAAATGCTCAATTAATATGGAATTCTCAGGAAAAGAATTAATAAAAGGTGAACCTGATGCTTCAAGCTTCCCATCTGGAGGATTAAGAGCTACTTTTGAAGCTAGAGGATATACTGCATGGGATCCTACTTCAGATGCTTTTATTAAAGATGGAACTTTATGTATACCAACTGTATTCTTATCCTATAGTGGTGAAGTATTAGATAAGAAAACTCCATTACTTCGTTCAATGCAAACATTAGATGAACAAGCTCTAAGAATCTTAAGATTATTTGGAAATACTGAAGCTAAAAGAGTTATTACTACAGTAGGACCTGAACAAGAATATTTCTTAGTTGATAAAGAACAATATAAAGAAAGACTTGACTTAATGCTTACTGGTAGAACATTAATTGGTGCACCTGCTCCAAAAGGACAAGAACTTGAAGATCATTATTTTGGTAACATTAAAACAAGAGTTGCAGAATATATGGCTGATTTAGATCAAGAATTATGGAAACTTGGAATACTAGCAAAAACTAAACATAATGAAGTTGCTCCAGGACAACATGAATTAGCTCCAATTTTCTCTACTACAAATATAGCAACTGATCATAATCAATTAACAATGGAAATTATGAAAAAAGTAGCTGAAAGACATGGATTAGTATGTTTATTACACGAAAAACCATTTGACGGAATTAATGGTTCAGGAAAACATAATAACTGGTCTTTATCAACTGACTTAGGAGAAAATCTATTAGATCCAACAGATAACCCAGAAGACAATAAACAATTCTTAACATTTTTATGCGCAGTTATAAAAGCTGTTGATGAATATCAAGATTTATTAAGACTTTCTGTTGCTGATGCTGGAAACGATCATAGACTTGGTGCTAATGAAGCCCCTCCTGCTATTGTTTCTATGTTCTTAGGTGATGATTTATATGATATATTAGAATCAATTGAAAAAGGTTCAGACTACTCTCATAGAGTTAAGAAAAATATGGACTTAGGTGTAGATGTACTTCCTAATTTCTTAAAAGATACAACTGATAGAAATAGAACATCTCCATTTGCATTTACAGGTAACAAATTTGAATTTAGAATGTTAGGATCTACAGTTTCAATTTCTTGTCCTAATATTATGTTAAATACAATTGTTGCTGAAGAATTACAACAATTTGCAGATGAGCTTGAAAGTGCAACTGATTTTGATGCTGCTTTAGATGCATTATTAAAGAAAACTATTAAAGAACATAAGAGAATAATCTTTAATGGAAATAACTATTCTGATGAATGGGTTGTAGAAGCTGAAAAGAGAGGTTTATTAAACCTAAAATCTACAGTTGATGCTTTACCATACTTTATAAAAGATAAAAATGTAGCTTTATTTGAAAAGCATAATGTATATACTAAAGCTGAAATATATTCAAGATATGAAATATTACTTGAAAACTATGCTAAGGTTATAAATATAGAAGCTGTTACATTACGTGACATGTTAAGAAAACAAATTATTCCTGCAGTCACTTCATATATGAAAGATTTAAGCGATACAATAATTGCTAAGAATTCTATTGGATTAAGTAACTCTTGTGATTTAGAAAAAGGTACCTTAACAAAAGTATCTAATGCAGCTAATAGTTTATATCAAGAAACAGAAAAGCTTGCTAATCTTTTAGTTAAAGTAGAAGATGTAAATGAAGGATATGATTTAGCAAGTTATTATAGAAATACAATAATTCCTCAAATGGAAGCTGCTAGAAAGTATGCTGATGAATTAGAATTACTAGTTGGAAAAGAGTACTGGCCTATCCCAACTTACTCTGATTTACTTTTCAGAGTATAGTTATAATTTTATAAAACTTTTTTAACACAGGATCGTGCCATCAAATGATGGCACGATTTCTGTGTAATAAATAATTATAAATAAGGATGATGCAAAATCATTAATTTGCATCATCCTTAAAATTTATAGTAAAATTTCTAAGCTATTTATTTTTATGTTCATGATTTAATATATGCTTTTCACAATAACAATGCTTTCCAACACATTTACTACAATATCTAAATAACATGTCTGGATCATCTTCATTTGTAATTCCACATACTTCACATTTATGAATGTAAGTCTTCTTAGTTGAATTAAGCTTCTTTTTATAATCCTTCATCCTAATTACAGAATTTCTTCTCATTTTAGCATTTCTATAATTATTACCGCCAAAGAACAATAAATAATTAATTATTGGTACAATTGTGAATAATGCTCCTCCAATATCTCTATTAATAATTAAATCTCTAATAAGTTTCAGAATGATTACTCCCCAGTTTATGTATCCCAAATATTTTATTTTTACTGGAATAATAAAGAATAATAATAATTCAAAATCAGGATAAATTTTAGCAAATGCTAAGAATAAGGATAAATTCATTACTGTTGATGCCAATACTATATTACTAACATAATTTGAAATACTTGTTCCAGATCCATTTATTAGTAGAAAGTAATTAATAAATCCTACTACTATTGTACAAACAATACCAAATAAATAGTATATATTAAATTTAAATTCTCCCCATTCTCTTTCAAGGGAACTTCCTGCTAAATAAAATAAATAAATAGTAAATACATATAGTATAGAATTTGATGGAGTAATAAATATATAAGTTATTAATCTCCAAACTTCTCCATTCATTATTTTTGAAGGATCAAGTAAAAAATAATTGTAAAAACTTGATCCAAATACCATTCCACAAATATAAACTCCTGAACTTATCATTGTAATTATAAGCATAAGATTTGGAATGTAATACTTTCCAAACTTTCTTTCTAATTTATTAATCCAATTCATAAATCACACTCCTTTATAGCTTCAATTTTGATTTTACCATAATTCTTACTTATATTAAAGTGACCCTTGTACCATGTTTAAACAAATAAAATGCCATAATAATTCCTTTACTTTTTTAGAATTACTATAGCATTTTTAATTCTTATTTTTTTATTAAAATAGTTATCTCTTTATTATCTATTTCAAGTTCTCCTGAACTTTTTATACTTTTCTCTTTATCTTTATTTGAATATACTACATCATATTTTCCTTTTGGAATACTTGCTTTACCTTTATCATCATTTCCATTAACAATAACATATGCTTCCTTTTTATTATACTCTCTTTTCATTGCCATTATATTAGAATCATCTGTATCAACTGAAGATACTGTACCAAATCTTAAAACTTCATAACTATTTCTTACATTTAATATATCTTTATAGAAATTTAATAATGACTCCTCATCTTTTTCCTGCACACTTACTGCAACTTTATTTATATTATTATTGCTTTTTTCCCAACTTGTATTTTTACTTGTATCATTATTATCCCAAATAAAAGGTTGTCTCTTATTTTCATCTGCTCCTGACCCTGTCATTCCAGTTTCTTCACCATAATATATATATGGTGTACCAGGTAGAGTTAAATACATTGCTGCTGCAACTTTCAATGTATAAGTATCAGTAAAGGTATCCCCTATTCTATTTTGATCATGGTTTCTTAAAAATGGAGCTATAATAAATTCTTCATTTTCTGATTTAAATATTTCATTTACTGATTCATAATCACCTGGGAATCCAGCAATTGAATATTTATGAATTCTATCTGTAACACATTCTCCTATTGAAAATTCAAATAATGAATCTAATGAATTAGCATATGCTGCTTCATTATAAGTTGAATCCCATACTTCACCAACAACTAAACTATCACTATTTATTGACTTAACATAATTATTAAAATCAGTCCAAAATGCTGTATTTTTACTAGTATCATTAAAAACCCATTTTGCTGCGTCCAATCTGAATCCATCAATACCTTTATCTAAATAGAATTTAGCAATATCTTTTACCTCTTGTACTACTTTTGGGTTGTCCATATTTAAATCCGGCATACCACTCCAGAAAATACTATAATATAATTCATCTTTATCACCATTTTGACTCCATGCTTTTGTATTCATTGGTGAAATTTCATTTATTTTTTTCATATCATTAGTCCAAATATAGTAATCTCTATATTCACTTTTTGGATCATCTTTTGCACTTAAAAACCATTTATTGTTAATAGAAGTATGATTAATAACTAAATCCATAACTATCTTAATATCTCTTTTATGAGCTTCTTCTAGTAATTTTTCAAAGTCCTCCATTGTACCATAATCCTTGTTTATGCTATAATAATCATCTACATCATAACCATGATAGCTACCAGAAGCATTAATTGGCATTAACCAAATCCCCTTAATACCTAAATCTTCTAAATAATCTAATTTTTCAGTTACCCCATTTAAATCACCTATGCCATCACCATTAGAATCATTGAAAGACCTAACGAAAATCTCATAAAAGGCTCTTCCATCGTTTACATTTGTTGAAACATTTTCTTTTACATTTCCGTTTCCACAACCAATTAAACCTGTAATAATACATATAAATAGTAGTAAATTAATTAATTTACTACTATTTATATGTATTATTACAGG
>JAAYPK010000095.1 GCA_012519845.1 Clostridiales bacterium | reverse complement strand
TCTTGATCAAGCAGGATGGATAATGTACATAGATGGAACTAAAGTAAATGATGGATCTGGAACTTTAAATTTAGATACAATACAAACAGCCTTAGATTCATTAGCTACAGTACTTAAACCAAATGAATCAATAACAAATAAAATCAAAATAAGATTAGAATTACCATTGTTAACTGGAAATGCTTTTGAAAATAAAAGTGTAGGTACAGGAGGTACTCAAGCGGCTTTTGATGTATCTACTTTATTTAAAATCACTGCTACTCAAGAAAATAATCCAGGATGGTCTGAAGCAGGTAATTAAGAAAGCAAACTTTCTCTTTTTACAAAAATACTATGAAAAGAGAAAGTTTCTTTTCTATCCTAATATTTTTAGGATAAGGAAGGTGACATTAATGAGAAAAAATATAATTAAAATACTATCATTTTTGTTATGTTGGTTTATTCTAATATGTGCTAATAATGTTGCCTTTGCAGAAGAGGATAAAGCAATTTTTAGCTTTGAAAAAGATGGATTTTGGAAGCCAACAGATTCTGTATCTAGAGACTTTGTAATAGAAAATATTTGGGGAGAAGAAGGATATTTGGATTACTTATCCTTTCAAAATACTTATATAAAAGATATTGAAACTAAATATGAATATACAGTAGATGAAGCTACAAATCTTGGGATTTTAGATGGGTATTTAGTGGAAATAAATTTGATAAATGATGATAATAGTGAGAATTTAATATTTAGTGGAAGCATGAAAGATTTTACTGAAGGAAAAATTTTTATTGATAATAAAATTTATATGAAGCTAGATAGTAAAATTAAATTTAATATGACTATAACTTTTGATAATAATGCACCTAATAAATATCAGAATAAATCTTATGAATACATTTTTAAACCTTCAGCTTATAAATTAGTTATTAGTGAAGAGGAAGAGAATATTCTGGAAAAGGAAAAAGGCGATAATACAAATTTAATATCAACTTTTTTTAAAACAGGAGATATTGATATTGTATTGTTTTTAGTTACAGTAATATTATCAGCATTTACAATAATTATTTTAATAAAGTCAAATAAAAAAAATATAAGTAAGGAGCTGATATTATGAAGAAAATAATAACCTTACTATTTACTTTATTTTTTATAATTATTATGTCTACAATAGTATATGGATTTTTTTATGAAAATGAAAAAATACTTCCAAGTGAGCTGAATGGTGTTCCTGTATATGATGAATTTACTATAGAATATTCAGATCATAGTGAAGATAGAATTTTAGATGATGGTGTAACTATATATTTTGATGTTTCTTCTTTACTTCCAACTTGGAATTCTCCAACCTTTTATTATTACGTTACTAATTCTTCAGGAACTGTAATAAGAAATAATGGATGGGCTTATACTGTACAAAAAAGAATGAAGTATGATTCAGTAAGGACAGTAAATCCAACAGATTTAAGTAAGGTAAGTACAGTGACGAATAATGGTGGAACATTATCATACTATTCAGGTCTTGGAGGAATAACATGGTCAGGGACTTGGGTAAAAATAAATGTTAATGATCCTTTATTTGATATTTCAAGTTCAGAAAATCGTAATGTTATTATACATGTTGGAAATGATCAAACTGCTAATAATATAAAAATATCTAAAGGAGTAAAGGAGGTTTATATAAAAGGAGCAGAAGTAAAAAACACTACAACAGGTTCCTCAAGTTACAATTGGAGCAAGCTTGAAATAAAATATTAGAATGGGGGGAGAATATTGAAAAGAGTAGTAAGGAATAGACAGAGAAAAAAAAGAGCAATAATTAGTTTAATTACAATTAGCATTATTTTTATTAGTTTATCCGCTATTCCTAGTTATGGATTATTTTCCCGAAGCGATATAAATTTAAGTTACAATAGTAATAAGGCCAATAATTTAAATATTCAAAATGGAATAACAAATTTAAATTTGGATAAAGCAAGTGATACAGCCTGGACAACGGTATTTCCAGATGGAAATTTAATTAATTCTAGTATTATTAAAGATCCTTCTTCAAATCAATTAGTATCTTTTGGCCCAGTATATATAATGACTCCTGTTGATTCTATTTCATCTAATGTTAATTTGCAAATACAATATATTGTAAAGAAAATAGGAGGTACTAAAGAAAATGCCAATACTGCAGTAGGTATAACAACTGCTGAGCCATTTGAGGTTATAGTTGGAGATATGGATAATTTTAATATTGGAGTACCAACTGCATATGATTTTTATAGTGGTGAAACTACAGCGGAGCATAGTATAGATGTATTTCCCAAAAGTTATGATGCAAATGGAACAGATAGACGTATGGTTCCAAGTGGTTTTTATGAATTAGGAAAAAAAATATTTACTAAAGTTAATAGTTCAAATGAAGATGCAGGATTGAAACTTCCATCCATTAATGCAATTTGTAATGCCTATAATAATACTGCTTTTTATGGAGCAACATTAAATTCTAATATTACTATGGATTCTGGAATAACAATACCTAAAAATATTATAGTATATTATGATGGATATTCAGATAGAGGGATAGCAGGAACAAATGCAAGTAATCAGCAAGCAGCTGATTGTATGATGGATGGAGTAAATTGGAGATATTTACAAAAATCACGGCCTATAATTTTTAAATATGATACTATTTTGAAAGAGGAAGGGATTAATTCAGTTAACTTTCAGATTTTTACTGATGATATTCAAAGTGGAATAGCTGTAAATCCAACTGAATTTGCAGAGGTTTCAGGAAGTTATTTTAGAATATATATTTTAGATGGAAATAATAAAGTGGAAGTACCAGAATTTGCAGCAATAATTAATAAGTATGCACAAAGTGGACCAGTTGGTAATATTATTTCTCTTAATTTACCAGAAGAATACTTCAAATATATTAGAAATGCATCAGGATTAAATAAAGGTCTAAGTTTATTGATAGATGATGAAAGAGTTGGAATTAGTGGTGATTCTTTTGCTATAGATTTTGCTAAAATGACAGTAAATAAGGAAGCTGCAAAGGGAGCTAATAATTCCATTACTATAAAAGGTAAGGTTATTGACTCAAAAGGTGATCCTATTTTGGGAGTTAAGGTTGCAACTGGAGATGGGAAAAGTGCATTAACCGGAGCTGATGGTAAATATACAATTTCAGGGGCTGCACCTGGATTATTAAGTTTGACTTATACACACTATGAATATAAAACTGAAGTTTTTATGTATGGAAATGCAACTAAAGGTCAAGTAATTGATCTGCAAAGCAATAGTAGCAAGTGGCAAACTTTATATAGGGGGCTTAAAGAAGAAATAAATGGTAGAGAAAAACTTAAGGTTATAGCTACAATTCAGAAATGTAATTTAGATGGTACTGTTATAGAAGATGAAAGTCCTATTGAATTAAATTCAGGTGATCTAAATGAAACTATGGATTATGAAATAAGAAATATTGGTGGTGACGGTACTATTATTAATCAATCTGCTAAATTAACTAATTTAGCTCCAGGCTCTAGGTATAAAATAACATATAAGCTTATTTTAAAATCTTATGAAGATATTGGGGATTTAGATGCTTTTAAAATTAATTTTTCAAGTAGAATCAAAGCTAGAATCACTCAAGAAAACAATCCAGCTTGGGGAGAAACAGCTTTAGAAAAAGATTATGAAACTAGTTTTAAAGAGCCAGATTTAAGTGAAATATTAGATCCACAGTATAGTGATAATATTAACCAAAGTACTGAATCTAGAATTTATTTTGAAAGACCTGATACAGAAAATTATTGGTCAGATTTTACAACTGGACCTTTACCTAGCTTTTATTTAAATAGTAATACACCCCTTAGTGGTGGAAATATTAGCAAAATACTAACAGGGAGTAATTGGTACAAATATACTTTTGATTCAACTAATGCAATTCCAGAAAATTCATATGTAAAGGTAACTGATGGATCAAGATCCTCAGGAAGATTATATTATTTTAGTACACAAAAAATATTTATATGTACAAATTAATATAGGAGGTAGTATATGAAGAACGTATTTAGAGTAATTAAAAATATAATTTTTATTATAGCTGTATTAGTAATAGGATATGGATTAATTGGTAATTTCTCAGCTAAAAATAGCAGGATAAATAATATTGTTAAATTTAGCAATTATGTGATTACAACTGGAAGTATGGAGCCATCAATTTCGCCAGGTGATTATATAACTGTAATTAAAGTGGATTATGAAGATCTAAATGTTAAGGATGTTATTACATATAAGGATGATAATGGATATAATGTTACTCACCAAATAATAAGAATTAATGACAATGAAGTAATAACCCAAGGAACAGCTAATAATGTGTCAGATTCTCCAGTTAGCAAAGATAGAATTTTAGGAAAATACTTATTTAAAATACCGAAAGTAGGATATTTAATGGCTTTTTTATCTTCAACTGCAGGGTTAATATTGGTAATTGGGCTATTAGTTATATATGTTTTTTGGGAATTAACTGATGAAGAAAAAAGGACAAGGAAAGCTAATTCAGTGAATATTTCTAAAGAAGAGTATGAAGAATTAATTAAAATTAAAAATAATAAAGGGGAATAAGACAAATTATGAAAATTACAACCTTAATTGAGAACAATAAAAACGAAGAAAATAGCCTATTAATTAATGAACATGGTTTGTCTTTATTTATTAAATATAATGGGGTAAATATTTTATTTGATACAGGGCAAAGTGGTGAATTTATAAATAACGCTATTAAACTAGATATTGACTTAAAAGAAATAGATTATGTTATTGTAAGTCATAACCATTATGATCATGGAGGGGGAATAAAAAGCTTAAATGATTATCTTAAAAAGCCTTTTAAATTACTAGTTGGTAAAGGCTTCTTTAAAGATAAGTACAAGCTTTTAGATAATGGAAATTATATACCTCATGGGAAAACTTTTGACGAAAGATTTATTATAGATAATCATATTATGTTAAGTTATGTTAATAAAGATATTATGGAAATAAGTAAGGACTTATATTTGTTTTCAAATTTTCAAAGATATAATACTGTTGAGGAATTAAGTAATAAATTTTATATTTTAAAGGATAATAAATATATTAAGGATGAGTTTAAAGAGGAAATAGTCTTGGGAATCAATACAGAAAAAGGTCTAATTTTAATAGTAGGGTGTGCTCATATTGGAATAGTTAATATTTTAGAAAGTATAAGTAAGAGAACCAATAAGAAAATATATGGTGTTATTGGAGGGTGTCATTTAGTTAATGGTTCTAAGGAACGAATCCAATTTACAGTAGATTATTTTAAAACTAAAAATATTAAACTTTTAGGATTATGCCATTGTACCGGAGAAGATGGAATGAAAGTAATTAGTAAGGAATTTAAAGAGGAATTTATTTATAATTATACTGGAAATACAATTGATTTAAGAAATATTTAAAATTAATAAACACTGGGAATAATTTTTTCCCAGTGTTTATTAATTTTATAATAATTGAAAATCTTAATAATTTATGATATTATAAAATATAACGCATATGCAAAATATAGCATAATGATACAATATTATCATAGCACTAAATTAATTATTTGTCAAGTAAGATTTAAATAAATTTTTAGAGGTGGTATATATGGATTTTCAATTAATTAATATTAATAATTCTATAAGTATAAAGAATGAAATGATGGAAATTTTAAATTGCAATGATTTTAGTAAAGAGTATGGATTGATTTTATCCAAAGAACAGGTTTTAGATATAATAAATACAAAAAATAATAGTTTAAAAGACAATGGAAGAGTTGAATTTGATAAAAGTGTTATTAGCTTAATAATAAAGGAGTTTTGTTCTTCAAATTATATTGAAGCTGTAAAATATGTAGAAACAATAAATGAATTAATCGAATTATTTTATTACTACAAAAGTGAGACTTTTGACATATTAACTGATGATGAATTAATTGAATATATGAAAGATGAGTTTAACGGAAAATGCCAAGGATCTATAGATTTATTATATAAGAAGTTAGAGAAAATTGCAGATAATCTTCATAACGGGTTACCAGCATATTATAATGATGATTTTAAGGAGAAAGATGATTATGAAGATTAGTAAGATTTCTTATATTAATAGAGATAGGCTAAATGATGAGCTATATTTTCAATCATTAGTTAATGAAGGGTATAAATTAAAATTAATAAGTGAAATTAAAGTAGAAGAAATCAAAATAAATACTTTTAGAATACTAAAAGAAAAGGTATCTTCTTTTACTGGAGGAAATAGTAGTTCTGTCCCTTCTGAAGTGGCAGAAAACATATTAAAATCAGTGCTATTTACTATTGGAATAGAGTTGAAATCTTTTATAAATCCAGATGATGCTTTAAAGGAGATAATAGAAAAAGATTTATTAAAAGTATACAACCATGGAAGAGAAAAATTAGAATTAATGATTAAAGATGCAAAAAGAAATTATAGAAACCTTCTAATAAATAAATTAGATTCTGAAAATATTACCTATAATGAAACTATTAATTATGGAATTCAAGGTTTTTTTAAACTATATAATCCAGAATATTCAGCACATGAAATTCATATAACAGCGGATTATCCAGTTATTAATAATATTGACAATCTCTTGGGTATAGAATTCATTTCAAAGTATATAAAATCAATATATTTGGAAAATAAGTTTTGTAATTACTTTAATACTAGTGATATTCATTATTTGTTACTTGGGTATGAAAAAGAGTATAAAAATCTAATTATTAATATCTTTGAAATTGTTATTACTAATGCATTGGGTTGTGTTTTATTAAAGAAAAATCCTATGAGGTTAAATATTAATGGAAGAGAAAATGAACTTTTATATAAGAGTTTATTAAAGGATTCAAAAGAAGAAGTTAATTCAAAAGTATTATCTTCATGGAAAGAACTAATATCTATTTTAAAAATTGAAGACAAGGATTTGATTTTTTATGTTGAAAAAGCAATACCATATATTGCAGATAATATTTATGTATCAGTAAAAAATAAGACTTTGAATAAAAGATTTATAGAATTTTCTAATTACGAGAATGAAGAAATATGTTTTGATTTTGGAGAAAAAATAGATAATGAAAAATACGCTGCTATAGTATCTGAAATAATAGATTGTAGATGTATTATTGACAAAGTTAAATTATTCAAAAGCGAATTTAAAAGTTTAGGTGACTATGAGGAGGCTATTATGGATTCAGAGTTAACTTTGGAAGAAGCTTTCGCAGTTTTTAAAGAATTAGATAGTATTCACATAGCAGCCCTTGCAAAGAAGTATGAAATATTTACTGGAATTGATTTATTATATTTATCCTATAAAGAAGAGAAATTTGTTAATTACCTTAGGTCATATATAAAACTTATGACAGATAATGAGGAAGTTTATAGTATTTATAATAAAATTAAAATTAATTATTGACAACATTACTACTATGCAATACAATATAGACAAAGGGTATTATGCATTGCATAGTAGTAAGGAGGTGAACTTTAGTGAGGGTTAATAATTATGATATAATTTCTCACTAAGGAGAAAATATGAAAACTAAAAAATATATTCAAGAAACAAGTAAATATATGGATAAGCTTAATGAAGAGAATTCAGAAAAATTTGATGAAATTCTTTTTAGAATTCGTTTTTCAAAGGTTAATGATAATGAAGCAGAAGAGTTTATTTATCATTGTTTAGATGTTTTTTTAGAAGCACAAAATAAAGAAATATCAGTGGAAGAGGCTTTAGGTATTAATAATATAGATGAATTTTGTAATGATTTTATTAATGAAACAAAAAAGAATTATTCCTTATTTGAAAAGGTATATTATAAGCTTCAATATTTACCCCTAATGATTATTATATTTACTGGAATATGGCAAATGCTTTTTGGAAAGTTAATTAAAATATGGATTAAGGATGGATTTACTTTTGAAGTGCCAATAACATTATCTATGGTAGTTAATTTAATATTAGTAATGTTTGCTATTGATGTTATTTTTAATAAGATGTATTCTATTTGCAAATGGATTGATGGTAAAACTAATTGGAAAAGTTTTATTGTTTTATGGATATTTTTCACTATATTAATGGGAATATTTGTGTTATCAGAACTTTTCTTAAATATAGTTATTATTAATGTGAACTATTTAGTATTTATGGGTATTTTCATTGCCATACTAATAATTCAACATTTTTATGAAAATAATAAATCTAAAGATATAGGTAGGGCATAATTATGGCAAGTAAGTCTCAGCTTCTAAAAGGTAGTTTGGAAGGTTGTGTATTAAAAATAATAGAAATAGAAAAAGAAGTTTATGGCTACGATATATTTAAAATATTAAAAAATAGTGGTTTTAATAATATATCAGAAGGCACGTTATATCCATTATATACAAGGCTTCAGAAAAATGGATATATTAAAAGTGAGGTTAAGGCATCAGAGCTTGGACCAAGTCGTAAATATTTTTCATTAACAGATAAGGGGAAAGAAGAGTTAGAATCATTTATTACTGAATGGAATGAATTAAGTAATATAATTAATGGAATATTAAAGAGGACTTTTTAGGATAACTAAGTTGACATAGGTATGTGTTTTTCATATAATATTTCTGATTTAATATTATATAGCTTATATAAATCCATAATTGGGTGGATGTATCTACAAACTACCGTAATAGTTTACTATAAGTCTCAGGTAAAACTTAGATGGCTTTAGCAAATTGTTATGGTTTTTTTTAGTTAGAGCCATTATTGTGGATTACAATAACAGAACATATATCTGGAGGTAGAAATGGAAATAAAACAGGAAAACAGAATGTTAGGAGAAGAGAAGGTATCTAAACTACTACTAAAATTCTCTATTCCTTGTGTAATGGGTCTTTTGATTAGTGCATTGTATAACATAGTGGATCAGATTTTTATCGGAAATAGTGAGCTTGGTTATTTGGGGAATGCAGCTACAGGCGTTTCATTTCCAGTAATCTGCATTGCCAATGCCTTTGCATGGTGCATAGGAGATGGTGCGGCATCTTTCCTTAGCATCTGCGCTGGACGAAAAGACACGGATAGGGCACATAAATGCGTGGGCACCGGAATTACTTCAACGCTTTTTATTAGCATTCTATTGATGGTGGTTTGCCAGCTATTCAATGAGCCATTGATGGGCTTGTTCGGTGCATCCCAGCAAACTGTTCCTATGGCTATAGAATATTTTCAGATCCTTTCGGGGTTTTTCCCTTTTTATATGGTGATGAACGTGATGAACAGTATGATCCGTGCGGATGGTAGTCCAGCCTATGCCATGGTGGCAATTTTAACTGGTGCCATACTAAATATTATTTTGGATCCAATTTTTATTTTTATACTGAAATGGGGAATTGCAGGTGCAGCTTGGGCAACTGTAATCGGTCAGGTTGCATCGTTTTTGCTATGCATGATGTACTTTTTCCGCCTAAAAAATTTCAAGATAACAAAGAAAAGTTTTGTGCCAGACAGAAGGGTTCTCCAAAGTACCATAGCTCTGGGAGCAGCAACCTTTTTCACCCAAATATCTATTGTAGTGGTGTCCTTGGTCTGCAATATGATCTTATTCCACTATGGGGAGTTGTCAAAATACGGGCCAGATATTCCAATTTCAGTGTTTAGCATTCAGACAAAAGTATATACCATTGTATGTAATATTGTTACTGGAATTGCACTAGGTGGTCAGCCTATTTTTGGATATAACTACGGTGCAGGGAAAATGGAACGTGTACGGGAAACCTATAAAATTGTCTTGATTTCATCATTGGTGGTAGGTGCTGTGGCAACACTAATTTTTGAACTTTGTCCACAGGCGGTTATAGATCTTTTTGGTTCTGGAAACGAACTTTATCAGGAATTTGCTATAGACACTTTCCGAATTTATTTGTCTCTAACCATTATTACATGTTTGGTGAAGATGACTGCTATTTTTTTTCAATCTATAGGTAAGCCAATTAGAGCGGTTATTGCGTCCATGATGCGGGACATGGTTTGTTTTACTCCTCTGGCTATTATATTGCCTTATGTTATGGAAAAGAAGGAAATGGGAAGTGGAATTAACGGAATTTTATTTGCAGCTCCTATAGCAGATGGGGTGGCTATTGTGGTTCTTATTTCTCTGACAATTCACTTTTTCCGCTCTTTGGGAAGAGAAAAGGAAGAACAGAACAAGGATTCAATGATTATAAAGCCTTCTTGTAAAGGAGATATATTTACAATTGCTAGTGAGTAGGGTTTTGTAGGCAAGCAAATGTATATAAGCTTATTTTTTTCACATAATAATATTAGAAAATTAATCTTATGCAAAGGAGAAAATATATGAAAGTTGTAGTAGTGGGATGTACTCATGCTGGAACAGCAGCAGTTGTAAATTTAAAAGAGATACATCCAGATTGTGAAATAACTATATATGAAAAAAACGATAATATTTCATTTTTGTCTTGTGGAATAGCTTTGAGTGTAGGAAAGGTTGTAGAAGATCCAAATAGTCTTTTTTATAATTCTCCTGATAATTTATCTAAGCTTGGTATTACAACTAAAATGAGACATGAAGTATTAGATATTAATGTAGATAGAAAAGAAGTTAAGGTAAAGGATTTAGTATCCAATGAAGTTTTTATAGATAGCTATGAAAAGCTTGTAATTACATTAGGATCATGGCCAATAGTTCCTAAATTAGAAGGTATAGATTTAGAAAATATAGAATTATGTAAAAATCATGATCATGCAGTAACTATTATAGAAAAGTCAAAAAAAGCTAAAAATATTGTGGTAATAGGTGCAGGGTATATTGGAGTGGAACTTGTGGAAGCCTTTGAAAGCCAAGGAAAAAATGTTACTTTAATTGATGCTGAAAATAGAATAATGGCAAAGTATTTAGATAAGGAATTTACTGATATTGCTGAAAAAGCATTTTCTGATAAAGGTGTTAATTTAGTTCTTGGTGAAAAGGTTAATAAGTTTAATGGAGAAAATGGAGTTGTTACTGAAGTAGTAACTGAAAATGGAACCTACAAAGGTGATTTAGTAATTTTATGTATAGGCTTTGCTCCAAACACTAAAATAGTTCAAGGTAAGCTAGATACATTGCAAAATGGAGCTATAATCATTGATGAATATATGAGAACAAGTAAAGAAGATGTTTTTGCAGCTGGAGATTGTTGTGTTGTTAGATATAATCCTACTGGAGATAATAGATATATTCCTCTTGCAACAAATGCTGTAAGAATGGGAACTTTAGTAGCTAAAAATATAATGAAGCCTACATTAAAGTACATGGGAACTCAAGGAACTTCAGGAATTAAAATATATGACTATAATATTGCTTCAACTGGGTTAACTGAGCATATGGCAAAAACAACAACTTCAATGAAGGTTTTAAGTGTAACAGCCTCTGATAATTATAGACCTGAATTTATGCCTACTTATGAAAATGCTACTATAAAATTAGTATATGATGCCGATACAAGAAGGATTATTGGAGGACAAATTATTTCTAAAGTAGATTTAACACAATATATGAATACATTATCAGTTGTAATTCAAAATAAAATGACTATAGAAGAATTAGCTATGACAGATTTCTTCTTCCAACCTCATTTTAATAAGCCTTGGAGCTTATTAAATACAGTTGCATTGAAAGCACTTAAATAATATTGACAAATAATTTTTCAAGTGGTAATATGTGTGTAAAATAAAAAATGCGTTGAAAAAGAAGAGCAAAGATTATATCTTTGAATTTAGGTGGTACCGCGTATTATATGCGTCCTGATTATTTAGTCAGGACGCTTTTCATCTATATAAATGTCATTAGGGAGATGGAAAATATGAAACATTATAATGTATTTTTGTCAAGTTACAGCGTAGGAGTTGATTGTTACAAAGAAATTCCATGAGTAACAAGACATTATGGGAAAAAGCTTTAAAAGATATTGATATAAAAGAAAAAGATGTGCCTAAGATGGTAGAGAAAATAAATAATTGGAGGAGATTTTATGGAATACAAAAGATTTGATAATATTATTATAGCTAGAATAGATCCGGGGGAAGAAATTCTAGAGAATGTAGAGAAAATTGCTTTAGCTGAAAATATAAAGCTAGCTAATGTTAATGCTTTAGGGGCTATTAATAATTTTACTGTAGGAGTGTTTGATGTTAATACTAAGGAATATCATAGTAATAATTTTATAGGAAATTATGAAATTGTATCTCTTACAGGAACTATCAATACTATGAATGATAAATATTATTGTCATTTACATATGAGCGCTGGAGATAGTGAAGGTAAAGTATTTGGTGGACATTTGAATAAAGCTTATGTTAGTGCTACTTGTGAAATGGTAATTCAAATTATTAATGGTAGGGTAGACAGAGAATTTAGTAAGGAAATTGGCTTGAATTTATTTAAGTTTTAGGTTAGAAACTGTCATAGGATTTAAAATTCTATGACATTTTTTTTTATAGTTAAATAATTTCAAAATAAAAACATAAAACTTAAATGTTTACATATAATTAAAATATTGTATAATTGTATTGGGAGGGTTTATGAATATAGTATTTTATATTATTTTGGGTATTATGTTGCTTTTTATATCCTATGAGCTGTTTATGCTTGTAGCAAGTATTTTAGAAGCTATATATGGATTAATATTAGGGTATGAAATAGTATCATTTAAGTTTTTATTTATTGTAATTGATAAAAGTAATGGAAAATATCATTTAAAAACAAGACCATTTGAATATCTTACATCTGTTTCAGTTATTAAAGAACAGAAAAGAAAATATGATAATTTTTTATTTAACTTATTTGAGGTAATAACAGAAGTATTAATAACTGTTGTATTAAGTATACTGTTATATAAGGGAATATTACCAAGGATATTTAGCATTTATGTATTAGTTGCCGGTTATGGAATTTTGACATTATTTACTATAAAAGTTATGTATAAAGTTATTATAAGAAATTTTGGCTCTGGAGAAGATGCACTTATTTATGAAAATTTAGAAAGAATTAAAAATTTACTTATTGAAGGTCATAGACCTAGAGATTTAACTTTTACTAAGTTAAATGTTTCAGACAAAAACAAAAAATCTCTAGAATATAAGAGATATAGATTATTTAATTATTTTCATGCTTTAGATAATAATTATGAAAATGAAATAGAACAAATTATTTGTGAATTTGAGGAATATGCGAAATCGGGTTTAACTGACTTTAATGTACCGTTTATTTATGAATTGATTTATTATTATTCTTACATTAAATTAGATTTAGAAAAAGCATTTAATTATTACAATAAAGTTTCTCACATATTAGAAAAAGACATAGATGTATTTGGAAAACGTATATATGCCTATTTTTTATATTATGTTAAAAAAGATAAAGAAAGAGCATATTTTAATGCTAAGGAAGGGTTAAAAGTAATAGATAAATATGATTACAAAGGAATTGGAATAATGAATGGGGATTTATTATTTTCATTAGTTAATGGTCAATAGGGAGGGGTAGTTATGATAACTGAATTTTTTAGACAGAAAAGAATTATTATTTCACTAATTATAGCTGTTTTATTAATTTATCAAGCTATAAAGATTATAAAAATTAGAAAGGGAATTCCTTTAAAAGGAGTTATTGCAGGGCATTCAAAAGATAATCTTGGAAATATATTTGCTATAGTACAATTTACTTATGAAGGTAATGAGTATAATATTTTATCTTCAATTGGACATGATAAGGAGAAATTCTTAAAAGGTGAAGAAGTAGATATTTATTATGACCCTAAAAATCATAAGTATGTTCATATAGCAAAAGAAAAAGGAGATATAATTTGGGGTGGAGTGGGAATTTTGTTTGTTATTTATCTAGTGTATACTGAATTATATGCATAGAAGGGATGTGCAAAATGAAAATTATTTTGCACATCCTTTTTAACATTAGAATAGTATAAATATTAATATTATGGAGCATATTATTTGGAAAGTACCAACAAAGCCTCCATATAATAATGCTTTAGGTCCTTCATGAATTAAATCAGCAAACTTAACTCTCATGCCAATTGCTGCAAGGGCAATAATCTCAAATTGATTACTTATTGATTTAGCAGAAGTACTGAAAATTTCTGGAAGAATACCAGTGCTATTTATTATTGTGAAAATAAAGAATCCAATAATAAACCAAGGTATTCTTGTTTTTGTTTTAGTCTTAGTATTAGAATTTTTTATATTAATAAGCTTTCCTTCATTAGAAGTATTCATATTAGAAAAACTCATTGCCACAAAAACTAAGAAGATAATTCGAACTATTTTAAATATTGTAGACATTTCAGTTACCGGATCATTTACTAGTTTACCAGAAGCAATAACTTGACCAATAGACTGCAATGTTCCACCAATCATAGCAGAAGTTTTTATAGTTTCGTGATTGTAAATAGCAGATGTTATTAAAGGAAGTAAAATCATAAGTACAGTTCCTGTAATGTTTACAATAGTTATAGAAATCCCTTTATCTTTAGAATCTGCTTTAACAATTGGAGAAACAGTACCAATTGCTGAAGAACCACAAACTGCATTTCCTGAACACATTAATAATGAAAATTTACGGCTAAATCCGAGTTTTTGCCCAATTAAATAAGTAGCTATAATTGTAAGGGTCATTAATATTGCTATATATGCAATTCCATTAAGGCCTACAGCTAATAAATTTGATAGTTCCAATGTAAGTCCCATCAAAACAATTGAGTATTCTAAAAGCCTGCTTTCAGAAAATTTTGATCCCTTATCATATATTTCTTTATTAAAAAAGGTGTTTCCAGCAACCATTCCTATTATTATAGCAATTAAAGCAGAACCAATGGAAGGAATAAAGGTAGCGAAAAGTTGTGCTATTAATGCAATTATTAGACAAACAATGAATCCAGGAAGTAACTCTTTTATTTTTTTTAGACTAAAGTTCATTTGTATCCCTGCTTTCTATAAGAATTTATTATATGTGTTGATTATATTTTCTTTAGGCTATAAAATCAAATTATAGATTTTTATAAAATTATAAGGAGATATTATGATAGATTTTCGAATGGCAACTTTTTTGAAATTATGTGAGGTTAAAAATTATACTAAAACTGCAAAGGAGATAAATATTACCCAACCAGCAGTAACTCAACATATACAATCTCTGGAAAAAGAATTTAACATTAAAGTATTTATTAAAGAAGGTAAAAACATTTTTTTGACAAGGGAAGGAGAGCTTCTTAAAGCTCTAGCTGAGAAGATATATGCTGAAGAGAAGAAATTAAAACAAGCATTTTTGGAACCAAGTACATTTAAGATTAATTTTGGTGCAACACTTACTATAGGTGATAATATTATGCCCAAGAAAATTGAAAAATATTTAAAAAAGAATCCTCTATGTGAAATATCAATGAGGGTGGAAAATACAGATTCACTTTTACATATGCTTAATGAGGGCAGTATTGAAGTTGCTTTAGTTGAGGGGAATTATCAAAAAAATCAATATACATCCTTATTAATATCTAAGGAAAAATTCATAGCAGTTGCTGGAATGGGCTTAAAAATAAATAATAACTGCAAATTAGAAGAATTGTGTAAGTATCCTATTATTGTTAGAGAGAGAGGCTCAGGGACTAGGAGTATATTAGAAAATTATATAAAAGAAAATAACTTAGTGCTAGAAGATTTTGAAAGGATAATTGAATTAGGTAATTTTAACTCAATAAAACATTTAGTAATTAATAATTTAGGAATTACTTTTGTTTATAAGCCTGTTGTACAGGAAGAATTAGATAAAGGGATTTTAAAAGAAATTAAAATTATGGATTTTAATCTTTTTCATGAATTTAATTTCGTTTATTTAAAGGATAGCTTACTAAAGGAGAAATATCTTGAATTTTATCAATTTTTAAAAAAGTAGTATGAAATTTTTGTGAAAAATATTACCAATTGAGAATAATTGTAGTATAATATTCTATAGAGTAGAAATATTTCTACTTTATAGAAGGAAGTGATTTTTATGAAATTGGTAATTATTAGACATGGCGAAAGTGAATGGAATAAATTAAATTTGTTTACCGGTTGGAGTGATGTAGATTTATCACTAAAAGGTGTTGAAGAAGCAAAGTTAGCTGGAAAGAAGTTAAAGGAAAGTAGATTTGATTTTGATATATGTTATACTTCTTATTTAAAAAGAGCAATTCATACATTAAATCTAGTATTAGAAGGACTAGATAGAGAGTGGCTTCCAGTAGTAAAAAGCTATAAGCTAAATGAAAGGCATTATGGAGGGTTACAAGGTCTAAATAAAGCTGAAACAGCTAAAAAATATGGTGAAGATCAAGTTAAAATATGGCGCCGTTCTTTTGATGTAAGACCACCTGTATTAGAGGAAAATAGTAAGGACAATCCTAGAAGCCAAGAACAATATAGAGGAATAAATAAGGAAGACCTTCCACTTGGGGAAAGTTTAAAGGATACTATTGAAAGAGTAGTTCCATATTTCAATAATGTTATTAAAAAGGACATGCTTCAAGGAAAGAGAGTATTAATTGCAGCTCATGGTAATTCAATAAGAGCTCTTGTTAAGTATTTAGAGAATCTATCAGAAGATGAAATACTAGAAGTTAATATTCCTACAGGCGTTCCATTAGTATATGAATTTGATGATGATTTTAATGTGGTAAAGAAGTACTATTTAGGAGATGCAGAAGCAATTGCAAAGAAAATGGCAAGTGTTGCAAAGCAAGGAAGTATAAATCCAAAAGAAATAGTTAAATAGTTTAGAGTTGAATTAGAGAAGAACTAAGAGAGAAGAGATGAGGAGATTTCTCAGACAAGCTGAGAAATATTGAATTATGTATTATTACGTGGGACAAGTCTCTTTAGTTCTTCTCTCTTAGTTTTTACTTAACCCCGTTTTTCTCTAAAACTATATATTGAATTATTAGAAAATAAAAAATAACAATAAATAATTAATGTTTTAAAATTTCACCATAACATTCGGGTCTTCTATCTCTAAAAATACCCCAGCTTAATCTCATTTCATTAATAGCATCTAAATCAAATTCAGCTACTAAAACAGCTTCATTTTCTCTATCAGCACTTTCAATTATTTCACCAGTCTCATTTGTAATAAAAGATGAACCGTAAAAATTTAATGAAGAGTTTTGATTGTTATTTTCTGCTGATGGAGTAATTTTCTCTATGCCAATTCTATTAGCAGCAATAACTGGTACTATGTTAGAAGCAGAGTGACCTTGCATGCAACGTCTCCAATGAGGCATGCTATCACATTCAAGTATTGGTTCTGAACCTATTGCAGTAGGATAAAAAATCATTTCAGCTCCTAAAAGGGCTAAGCTACGTGCTGTTTCAGGAAACCATTGATCCCAACAAATACCAATTCCGATTTTGCCATAAGCAGTAGAAAAAACTTTAAAGCCTGTATCTCCAGGGGTAAAGTAGAATTTTTCTTGGTAGAAATGATCATCTGGAATATGAGTTTTTCTGTATAAGCCTAAATTGCTTCCATCTGCATCTATAACTACAAGAGAGTTATAAGTGGTATTGCCACTTTTTTCATAAAAGCTAATAGGTAAAACAACTTTTAATTCTTTTGCCACTTTAGATAAAGCTTTTATAGCTGGGTTATCATTAACAGTTGTAGCTAAATTATAATGTTCATATTTTTTTTCTTGGCAGAAATATTGAGTTTCAAATAATTCTGGTAATAAAATTATTTGAGCACCTTTTTCTTTAGCTTTTCTTATTAATTCTTCTGCTTTTTTTATATTATCATTTCTATTTTCTACACATTTCATTTGAATTGCAGATACTTTAACAATTCTATTCATGGCTATTACCTCCTTTGGGGATTTGTTGAGTTATACAGTGAATATTACCGCCACCAATTAATATATCTCTTGCATATATTTGAATGATTTCTCTATCTTTGAATAAAGTCTGTAAAATATCTTTTGCTACATTATCCATAGGGTCATTAAAAGCTGGCATTATAATATTTTTATTTGCAATATAAAAATTAACATAAGAAGCTGCAAGTCTTTCACCATCAACCCTTGTAGGCTCCCCATCCATATTAATTAGTCCTTCACATTCTTCTTCAGTCATGTAAATTGGAGAAGGAAGTGGAAGCTTATGTATATTAAATTTACGACCTTTTGCATCAGTTTCAGAGGATAAGATATCATAGCAGCTTTTGGACATTTTATATTGAGGATCATTTTGATCATCTGTCCAAGCTAAAACAACATTTGTTGGTGATGTAAAAGCACAAATGTTATCAACATGCTCATTAGTTTCATCATTATATATTCCATGTTTTAACCAGATTACTTTTTTAACTCCTAAGTAGTCCTTAAGTTTATTAGTAATTTCTTCTTTTGATAAGTTTGGATTTCTACCAGGACTTAAAAGACAAGCTTCTGTTACTATACAAGTTCCTTCACCGTCTACATGTATAGAGCCACCTTCAAGTACAAAATCTCTTGCATTATACGTATCAATGTTATATAAATCACAGATCTTTCTAGCCATTTTATTATCTTTATCCCAAGGAAAGTATAAGCCATCATAAAGTCCACCCCAGGCATTAAAATACCAATCAATACCACGAATATCACCATTATTATTTTTAACGAAAGTAGGGGCATAGTCTCTAGCCCAAGAATCATTACTACTCATTTCAATTACTCGAATATTTGGTGGGAGCATTTCTCTTGCAGTATCATATTGCTCATTGCTAACACAAATTGTTACATTTTCTGATTGTGAAATGGCTGTGGCTACCTTGGTAAAGGCTTTTCTAGCAAGTACAGCGCCATATTGCCAGGAATCTGCACGTTCTGGCCAAATCATAATACAACCTTCATGGGGTTCAAATTCTCCAGGCATATAAAAACCATCATTACTAGGAATGGAATTTAGAATTTTCATAATAGACCTCACTTTCTAAATATTTCTAATGGATATTTTATCATACACATTATTAAAAGCAATACCCTAAAACCTGTAAAGGACTTAATAACTAAATATCAATGTAAACTGATAATAAATTATACCATAATTGTTTATAAAATATAAAAAAAGCAATATTTATATAAAGAAATTAATATTTAGTTTCAAAAAAGGGTTAAAAATGATAAAATTATACTATGTAACTAGTTAATTTGAAAAGTTGGTGAAAATTATGAAAAGAGAAAATGTTATTAGATTATTAGTTAGTATTATTTTTATATTTGCTATTACATATTTTAGTTACTCTGTATTAACTTTACCCTCATCAAACAAAGAGTATGATAAAATACAATTAAAAGATGACGTAGTCTTTCAACTAAATAATGATGAGCCTATTAATGTGGATTTAAGTGAATATTCATTTAGTTTGGACAATATGTTAGATTCAATAACTTTAACTAAAGTTATTCCTGATAATAATATTCAAAATCCTACTTTAATTTTAAATTTATATCATAGTATTGTAGAGGTATATGTTGATGGCGTAAAAATATATGATTATGGACAAGATATTTATGACAGTGGAAAAGTAATAGGACATGAATTTTTACATATTCCATTACCAAGCGATATTTCTGGAAAAGAGCTTAAAATCAAAATGACTTTTACAGAAAAGCATGTTTATGCAGTATTGCCAAGTATTACAATTGAAAATGATAGCAATTATATTACTGATTTAGTAATAAACAAAATGATGGTTTTATTAGTTACAATGACCCTTTTTTATTTGGGGTAATAGCACTATTTTTTTCATTAACAAGAAGAAATTACACAATGGAAATTAGTAATATTACTATAATTGGTCTTTTCTGCATTTTAATATCAATTTGGATAAATAGCAGTGAAAGAATAATATTTTTGTTTATTAAAAATTTTCAAATTTCAAGTTTTCTTGAGTATTTTTCACTTTACATGGCTCCTATACTAATACTGATATATTTTCGCAGATTGCAAGTTAAAAAAAGAAACAAAAAACTACTTAACATTGGCATAGGATCTTTAAGTATATTTACTATAGTAGCATTTGTTGCTTATGTTGTTTTTGGATTAAGTTATTCTTTATTACTGCCTATTTATCATATAATTGTCTTAATATCAGGAATAATTTTATTTTCTTGTTCTATAAAATCCTTTAAGAACAAGAAAAAGCCGGAGAAGGTATTAATTTACGGTATGCTTATTATGTGCTTAATAGTAATTTTTGATCTTTTAAGATTCAATGTAGATAAATATATTTTCTCAAATGCTATATCAAACATGAGTTTTATTTCTTTTGCTATGTTAATATTTGTTATTTCTATTATTTATAGTTATGCAATAGATTTATTGGAGAGATATTATACTCAAAAGGAAAGAAAGTTATTAGAAAATTTTGCTTATGTTGATTTTTTAACTTCTCTTAATAATAGAAGGAAATGTGAGGAGATAATGAAATCTCTTGAACAGCAGAAAGAAACTGTTACTATAATTAATTGTGATATTAATAATTTGAAATATGTTAATGATACTTTTGGACATAATACGGGAGATATTATGATAAAAGAATTTGCTACATATTTAAAAGAAATATTTAGTGATATTGGTGAAGTTGGAAGAATGGGTGGAGATGAGTTTATTGTTATAGTTACAGACTGCCCTGAAAAAGTAATAGTTGAAAGAATTAATGAATTGAAGAATCGTATGATGAAGTATAATAATATGGAACATGTTAAATTTTTGCTATCAGCATCTATAGGATATGCCATAAGGAAGAACTGCGAGAGTGAATCCATATGGAGTGTTTATGAAATTGCAGATAGAAAGATGTATGAAGAAAAAAGAATATTTAAAGCAAGTATGAATTAAGATGTAGAGCTGCTTCATTAGGTAATAAATCCTATGAGCAGCTTTTTTATACAAATATATAATTGATAAAAAATAATAATTATTAATTAATAGCTTGTAATATATGAAAATAAATGTTATTATATACATATAAAGAAAATATAAATAAATTAGGTGATAAAATGAATATGAATTTTAAGGAAGCAATGGAGGCAAGACGTACTTATTACGGAATAAGTAATGAATCTCCAATTGCAGATGATAATATAATAGAAATTGTTAAAAATAGTGTAAAAAATGTTCCAACCGCATTTAATAGCCAAAGCACAAGAGTAGTGGTTTTATTTAATGAAAATCATAAAAAGTTATGGGATATTACAAAAGAGGTTTTAGGAGCATTAGTTCCAAAAGAAAACTTTAAAAGCACAGAGGATAAAATAAATAGCTTTAGGGCTGGACATGGAACTATTTTATATTTTGATGATACAAGAGTAACTAATGGGTTAAAGGAACAATTCCCATTGTATAAAGATAATTTTGATCCATGGGCAGATCAAGCAAATGGAATGCTACAATTTGCAATATGGACTCAGCTTGAAGCAGAAGGACTTGGAGTTAATCTTCAACATTATAATCCTTTAATTGATGAAAAAGTGAAGGTAGAATTTAATATTCCTAAAGAATGGAGATTAATAAGTGAGATGCCATTTGGAAAAATTGTGAAGGATCCAGATGAAAAATCATTTGTTAATATAAATGAAAGAGTAAAAGTAATTAATTAGGAGGCAGGTCAAAATGATTTCTGAGAACATTGAAAAATTATTAAATGAACAAATTAATCATGAAATGTATTCAGCTTATTTCTATTTAGGAATGGCTTCATATTTTGAACAAGAAGGCTTAAATGGAATTTCAAATTGGTATATGGTTCAATATAAGGAAGAAACGGATCATGCAATGTATTTTTATAAATACTTACATAATGTTGATGGAAAAGTGGATCTATTGGAAATTAAAAAGCCAGAAAATGGTTTTGAATCTGTAATGGATATTTTTAAAAGGACACTAGAACATGAACAGTATGTAACAAGTCTTATTAATAAAATAGCAATGGTTGCAAGAGATGAAGGAGACTTTAGAACCTTAGAATTTCTTCAATGGTTTATTAAGGAGCAAGTTGAAGAAGAAGCCAATGCTAAAAATAACATTGATAGATTAAGAATTGCTGGAGATAGTGGCTTATTCTTGTTAGATCAAGAACTAAGTGCAAGAATTTACACACCAAGTACAAATCCACCAGTAATGCTATAAAATTAATACATAGAAATTATAAGTTTATGCCGGCCAAAGCTAAACATAATATTAATTAACTTTCTACCATAGCTGAGGCCGGAATAGAAGAAGCTTAAATTATAATTTCTTAAAATCCCCTTGCTAAGAAGTTTGTCATCTCTCCTCCCCTTAAAGATTAAATCTTCTTAGCAAAACATATTTAAATAATTATAGGAAGCTGCAACTTTGTTGCAGCTTCTTTTTGTATTTTACATTTGAGGTTGGGAAATATAACTAAAATACTGGAAAAATTTTGTTGTTTAAATGTATAATATATTATAAATACAAAACATAATTTGAAGATGAATTATACAAGCTGAAGGAGGTACAATAATATACTATATAAATGTCATCATCTTCATTATGTAGATTTACTTGGAGCTTATTTATTAATTTAGAATTATGGAGAATTATATGAATAAAGAATTTGTGAGAATATGCAAGATAATTATAGCATTAAGTATAATATTTTTAGGAGTAATTGTTATTTATTTTGTAGTGGCAGGGGATTCATTAAACAAAAAGGACTTATCTAATTTATTTTTGATGATTTGGATATTTTGTATATTAAATATAGTTGTATTTTTATTATTAACTATTTTAGAAATGAGAATGAAAATTAAAGAGAAAAAATATAAAGCTATTGTAATTTTTTTAGGTAAAATCTTGTTTATTTGGGGACTGTTATTTTTATCAAAGCATTATTTAAATCCAGAGAAAGTAAATTTATTTGAATGTTTATTAAAGGCAACAGTAATTAACATAGGTTCGGAAGGCTTTAGTTACATGAGAAGGAAGGATTGAAGAATCTTATGATAAATGGTTATTTTTAGGTCTTAGGTGTTAGAAAAGGAAATACTTATAGGAAACATTGAGTTTTTAGAAGATTTTATGGAGAGGTGCTGTAATGATTTTAAAATATAAGAAATTTATTTTTTGTTTAATTGGCGGAATTATTTTACTTTCTTGTAGCTATAATATTTACCAATATAATAGGATAAGATCTTATGAAGAGAGGCAAAGAGATATTGTTAGAAGTAATATTGAGGCTTTTGTTGGATTGGGAGGAAGTATAGAGGATGAAATTGTCTATGCTAAACAATATGGGAATATAGTAACTGCTAGAGAAGCATATCTTACTTTAAGTAGAAATAAGGGAATTAAGTCAGATGAGAAAAATTCCAGTCTTTCATTATTGTTACTTAGAATAAAGCTTCTTATGATAAATGATAAACAGAAATTTAATGAGGTATTTAGTGAAACAGAGACTTCAGAGTTAATGTATAAAATATTAGATAATTTTGAAGATAGTGATTCTATAAGAAAAGTTTATGAATTAATAGAAGATTAACAAAAGAATGGAGAGAAAAAAGAAATTACATGGCTGTTGGAATGTGCATTAAGAAGAAATCTTAAATAATAGGCAACAGAATAGTAAACAGTTATTATGGAAAGGGGCAAGAGATGTTTTTTTCTAGAGGAATAGAATATTACTCAAAAAATCTTGAAAGGAATATTAATGAATTAAATAATGGCAACATTAATGTTATACCTTGGATTTTTTGTGTATTTGCTGAAAGTTCTAAACAGCACAAATTAATAGCGGCTAAGGCTCTTAATGAAGTTTTGAAAGAATTAGATTTCTTTAGTATATGTAAAATAGATAGGGAAATGCGACAGACAACTTCAATGGAATGGAGTATTGACTGGAGAAGATTAAAAGTAGAAAACTTTTTAACAAATAAGATGTCTAATTATGAAAAAAGAGCAGTGATTATTTTTTCAAGTTTTAATCCTAATGGATATATTAGGGAGAAGGCAGTTAAGCTACTTTTAAATTTTCAAAATACACTGCCTTATATTACTTTACGTAAAAATGATTGGGTTCTTCAAGTTAGACAAGCTGCACATTTAGCCTTTTGCAAAAGAATTGAAGAAGCAGAGGATATGGAATTATTAAGAACACTTCCTTTTCTAGAAAAACTTCGTAGAAGTAGTGGGGATGCATATGTTGAACTATCAGAAATAATCTACAAGAAAATGAGTAGTCCATTGGGACAAGAAGTCATAAAAAAAGGATCTAAAAGTAATGAAATATATACAAGAAAAATGTGCTTTAACATTCTTTTTGAAATGAAGTTGCCTATTAATCCTTGGGTAATTGAACACTTAAAAAGGGAAAGAGATCCGTTTCTTCGTAAAATGATTTTTATAAAACTTGTTGAAGGCAAAACTGATATTTCAGAAATAAGTAGACAATTCTTAAATGACAAGTATGGGGCTATTAGAGTTATGGCCTTGCAATATATTTATGACAATAGAAAAGAAATAGTTTTACAGGAAGCAAAAAGGATGTTGCTAGATAAAAATCCTTATGTTCGTGAACTTGCTAGGAAAATAATTAAAGAGTTATGTCCATCTATAAATATATATAAATTTTATATTGATAATTTATCAACCAATACTCAATGCGCTATTTTAGGTTTAGGAGAAATAGGGAGCATAGAAGATTGTAGTATTATAGAGCCATATTTATATATTGATAATGTTTCTATAGTCCGTGCTTCCATGATAACTTTAATGCGTTTAAATAGTGAAAAATATAAAACAACAATTACTGAAATGCTATTATCTGTAAATAAATCAATTCTTAAGACAGCAACAGTACTTATTGAAAAATATAGTGTTGAAAATTTTGAAAGGATATTTGAAATTTATGAAAGAACTAATTATGAAAATAATAAAATTAAGTGTGTAAAATTGCTGTTTAGAGCCTCGAAATGGCAAAGGTTAATTTATATGTTAATTACTATAAAAAGTGAGTATGATAGTGTGAAATTGTTATCCATTAAAGGAATAGACAGCTGGATTATGTCTTTTAATAGTTCTTTTACACGACCTACAAATAAAGAAAGACTAACTATTATTAAATTGATAAATGAAGAAAAAAGTATTTTAGACGTAAGGGTAAAAAATCAATTGTTATTTCTTTCTAGATAATAAGAGGTATAGTATATGAAAATTCATGAGAATATTAAAATAACTAAAAAAGGTTTTGAAGAAAGTTTTTCTGAAGAAAACTACTATAATAAGCAAACAAGAGATGATAAACATTTAGAGTTATTGCTTAATCTACTAAAGTCCAAGCCTAAAGATACTATATTGGATTTAGGAACTGGGACAGGCTATATTGCTTTTCCCTTGGCAGAAAATAATAAAGATGTTAATGTTATAGGTTTAGATATAGTAACAGAAATTTTAGAAGAAAATAAGAAAAAGGCTATTGAAAAAGGAATCCATAATTTAAAATTCATTTCCTATGATGGAGAAAAGTTTCCTTTTCAAGATGAGAGTATAGATATTATTATTTCAAGATATGCTCTTCATCACTTCCCAGATATTCAAAACAGTTTCGCAGAAATGTACCGTATATTAAAGCCTAATGGAAAACTAATTATATCTGATCCATCACCAAATGACAATGATAAGTATGGTTTTGTAGACAAGTATATGCAAATGAAACAGGATGGACACATTAAGTTTTATTCATTATGTGAATATAAAAAAATGTTAAATGAACTAAATTTTAAGTTTCTGTCAAATGAGATAACAACAATTAGATTTCCTAGGAAAGAGGCAGAAAAGTATGAAGGAATTTTGTTAGAAGAAGATGACTCTGTTATTTCAGGATATGACATAGAACTGGTTAATGATGAAATATGGATAACTGAACAAGTGCTTAATATGACATTTATAAAGGAATAATATATTTTATATAGGAGGTAGGAATGTTATGAAAATTAAAAGACTGGAAAAAAGTGATTTCATTAGCTTTTATGAAATGCAAAAAGAATTAGATAATGAAACTAAGTTTATGATGTATGAGCCAGGGGAAAGGCCTACAGGAAAAGAAAATTTTGATAGCATGATAGAGTGGTTTGAAAAAAGTAATTCCTGCATGTTAGTTGTATTTGATAAAGAGAAAATGGTTGGAGTAATTGCAGCTGAAAGAGGTAATTTTAGACGAACAAGACATGTTGCATATATTTCAATAGCAGTGTTAAGTAATTATAGAAATCAAGGAATTGGAAGTAGATTATTTTGGGAAATAGAAAAGTGGGCAAAATCCAATGAAATTAAAAGATTAGAATTAACAGTTATGTGCCATAATGAAAACGCTATAAAATTATACAAAAAAGCAGGGTTTGAAATTGAAGGTAAAAAGATTCACGGAATGAAGATTGACGGAGAATATATAGATGAATATTATATGGCAAAAATATTGGGGTAGTATGGAAATATGATTTTTACATAATAAATTTAAAAGTAGGTGAAAGCACATAATGGAGAAAAAGCAAATTAATAACTTGGTGCAGCTATAGTAAATTAAGAGAATCATGAGTGTATTTTGCTAAAATTATTTCTTGGGAGTTTCCAGGTTTTTCAGTAGATAAATGTTTTGAAGAATTATGCAAGCTTAATGAGGAATTAAAAATTAAAGGATATATAGAGAGTTTTGAACATAGATTTATTATAGTTTGTAGAAAGAATAGTATGTCCTAGGAATGATTGGTTAGGAGAAAGTTTATGAAGCACTGTGGAACTAAAATAATTAATACTGAAAGATTATTATTAAGACCTTTTTTATATGATGATTGTAATGATATGTTGAAGAATTGGACATCTAATTCAACTGTACAAGCTTCATATGGGGAGCCGATTTATACATCAGAGGAAGAAGTAATTGAGTTACTTGAAAAATGGATTAACCAATATAATGATTTGGAGTTCTATAGATGGGCAATTATTGAAAAGGAAAGAAATGAAAATATTGGGCAAATAGCATTTTGTAAAGTGTATAGTAATTGTAATACGGCAGAAATAGAATACTGCATTGGAGAAAACTTTTGGGGAAAAGGTTATGCTGGAGAGGCTTTATCTGCAATAATAGAATTTACATTTTCTAATACAGGATTTACAAAACTAGAGGCCTTTCATAGAATTAATAATATAAAATCAGGTAGAGTTTTGCAAAAATCAAGTATGCAGATAACAGATACAGTTCAACGATTTATAGTGAGAAATCAATTGCCAGAAGGGGAAGTTTGTTATGCTATTATAAAAAATTAAGTTATAGGGGAGGGAGAAATATGAATATTTTAGTAAGACGTCTTAAGGCTCAGGAATTAGACACTGCACTAGAATTGGTATGGAAAACATATTTAGAATTTGAAGCACCAGAGTATGGTCCTAAAGGAGTAGAAACTTTTAGAAAAGATGTAATGGATAATGATGACTTTAAAAGTGAATGTAAAAATGGCAATAATCCAATGTGGGGAGCATTTGATGATAAAAAATTAGTTGGAGTTTTTGTTATGCGTGGAGAATCACATATATCATAGGTGTTTACTAGTAAAGAATATCATCGAAAAGGTGTTGCTACAAAAATATTTGAACAGTTAGTTTTGGATGTTAAAAAGCATAACAATAATTTAAAAGAACTGACCGTAAACAGTTCACCATATGGAAGAGCATTTTATCATAATGTTGGCTTTGTTGATGTTGATAAAGAAAAAACTATAAATGGGATACGTTTTACTCCTATGAAGTACACTTTATAAGCAGAATTATGAGATTTTTAGAGAACAAAAAGAGGGAGAAAGGTAATAAAAATGGCATTTGATTATAAAAAAGAGTATAAAGAATTTTATAAACCAAAGAATAAACCGGAGATAATTTCTATACCAACTATGAATTTTATAGCAGTGTCTGGGAAAGGTGATCCTAATGAACCAGAGGGTGAGTATAAAAAGGCAATAAGCTTGCTATATGGTATTGCTTTTACCATAAAAATGAGTTACAAAGGAGATTATAAAATTAAAGGATATTTTGAATATGTTGTTCCACCTCTTGAAGGATTTTGGTGGCAGGATGGAGTAAAGGGGGTAGATTATTCTAGCAAAGAAACATTTCAGTGGATATCACTTATTCGATTACCTGATTTTGTAACAAAAGCAGATTTTCAATGGGCAATTTCTGAAGCTACTCGAAAAAAGAAAATGGACTTTTCAAAAGTTGAGTTTTTAACATATACTGAGGGCTTATGTGTTCAATGTATGCATATAGGACCTTTTGATAATGAGCCTGAAACAGTTAAACTTATGGAGGAATTTGCCAACAATGAAGGATATGATATAGATATTACTGCATCAAGATATCATCATGAAATTTACTTAAGTGATCCTCGCAAGTGTAATCCTGAAAAACTTAAAACAGTAATAAGGCACCCTGTTAAGAAACGCTAAATGCAAATACTTTTATCTATGTTCATTGTCTTTGCTATATTTAAATAATCCCTTTTTTCATTCCTTGTTTTTTCCATTATCAGATGTCATAATAACAAGTGAAATTCTTAAATTTTCTGTCTTAAGAATTTTAAACTAGAAAGGTAGTAAGGTTATGAATGTAACAAATGGGTAAATAGAATTTGGAGGAGTATTGAAATGAATATGGAAATTCAAGAATTAATTAATAAATATAGCATAGAGATACAAGAACTTTTTATTGAGTTAAGAAAGTTGATTACACAAAGTGTTTCCTGTGAAATTAATGAAAAGCTATGGGCGAAGTTGCCAAGTTATTATGTAGGTGAAAGATTTATTCGTATTATCCCTTTTAAAGACCATATAAATATTGAGGCTAAAGGAATTATAGAATATAAAGAGGAATTAGATGGATTTAAGATTACACCTAAAGGTATGCTACAAATTTATTTAAATCAGAATATACCATGTGATGTTTTACAAAATATATTCAAAGTAACACTTCTTGGAAATGATTAGACGAAGATATGAAAACTTTAATAGAAGGAATAAATAAGAAATAAAGGAGTCACATATGAAATTTAAAGAAATAATAATAGATGATGTAGAAGTACTTGCTGAGATGTTTGTAGATACCTTTAATTCTTCACCTTGGAATGATAAGTGGACCATTAAAACTGCATCAAAAAGGTTACATCAAATGATAAATTGTGAAGGATTCAAAGGCATTATGGCATATGAAGAAGAGGTAGTTTTAGGAATGATATTAGGCTCAGAAGAGCAGTATTATAATGGAATAGTATTTGTTGTAAAGGAATTTTGCATAAATAACAAAATGCGTAACAAAGGATTTGGAACAATACTTTTTAAAGAATTTGAGGAAAGAATAAAAAGTATAGGAGTAACAGAAATAGTTTTAAATACATTAAAAGATAATAGTACAGAAGGTTTTTATAAGAAAATGGGATTAAAGGTTTATGATGATATGATGGTTATGGGTAAAAACATAAGGAATAGTTAATAAAGCAACAACAATTAAATAAACCATAAATTAGGGTTGTATGAAAAATATGGATTTACATATGTGGAAAGCAGAATAGATGTATGGGGCGAGGATTGTCGCATTTATTCACGAAGTTTATATGAATAAATATAAAGATTGGATGAAGAGGTAATGAAACTTCCCTTATAGTAGATTTGAATTTGAGGTGGATACTTTGAAATATATCAAAGCAACAGAAAAATATATGGAACAGATATATAATTTAGTCCAATATACCATTAAAACGATATATCCAAAATATTATCCTAAAGAAGTAGTTTCTTTTTTTGCCAATATCATAGTAAAGAAAGAATCATTGAGGATATTAATAATGGGTGTGTAAGTATTTTGATAAAAGATAATGTTTTGTTAGGAACAGGAAGCTATAGAGATAACAACATTACAAGAGTTTATGTTGATCCTACTTTTCAAGGAAATGGATATGGTAGTATAATTATGGAGAATTTAGAAAAGGAAATTGCATTGAAATATGATACTGTTTCTTTAGATGCCTCACTTCCAGCTAGTCACCTATATGAACATAGGGGGTATAGGACACTTAAACATGAAAAGAGGAATGTTGAAAATGATGTTATATTAGTTTATGAAGTTATGGAAAAGGAATTTTGCAATACCAATACCTCAAATTTTAGATAGGGGGAAAATAGAACTTTCTGAAGAGTGGCAGTGGCTAAATGGTGATAAGTCGAAAGGCACATCAATTATTATTGAAATGTAATTCTTAGTTTATATATTTATAGTAAAGAAGGAGATACTATGGTAAAAATCATAAAAGCAACTGATGCAGATTTAGAGAAAATTATCAGTAGTAGAATTGAAATGTTAAAGGCTGTAAACAAATTACCGGAAGATGTAGTTTTTGATGAAGAATTTATCAATAACACTAAAGAGTATTTCAAAAATTACAATCAAACTACATTGTTAGCTATAGATGAGGAAGTAATTGGTTGTGCTACAATTTGTTATATAACATTAATGCCTACCTTTGATCATCCAAGTGGCAAAAGGGCTCATATTATGAATGTTTATACTAGAGATAATTATCGTAGACAAGGGATTGCATTTCAAATGATGAATATGTTAATTAATGAAGCTAAAGAAAAAGGAGTTACAGAAATAAGTCTTGATACTACAGATTTAGGAAGACCACTTTATAAAAAATGTGGTTTTACTGAAACAGAAGAAGGAATGATTTTAAATTTTGGAGTGTGAAGATTATGTTTTTTAAAAAAATAGATATGGAAACATGGAGTCGTAAAGATTGTTTTAATCATTTTAGTACTGTGGCCCAAAGTACATATAGTATTACTGTAGATGTAGATATTACAAAACTTATGGAACATGTTAATGATAAAAAACTTCGCTTATTTCCTACATTTACATGGATTGTAGCCAGTGCAATTAACAATCATGAGGAATTTCGAATGGGTTATGATGAAAATGGAAATTTAGGTATTTTTAATGAAGTTTATCCATACTATTCGGTTATGGATGAAGATACAAAAGTAATGGATACACTTTGCACTCCTTTCAAGAGAGAATTTAAGGAATTCTATAAAAATATGATTGAGGATACAGAATCCTACGGTAGGGAAAAGAAAAAAACTAAATGGTATCCAAATTATTTTATTGCATCATGTATTCCATGGATGTCCTATTCTTCTTTTACAGCATCAAATGAAAGTGGTAATGCATTTTTCTTTCCAATGGTTACTTGGGGAAAATTTCATGAAGTGAATGGTAATATAGTTATGCCATTAACACTACAGATTCATCATGCAGTAGCAGATGGATATCATTGTTCCTTATTTTATTCTGACGTGGAGAAAATGTTAGAATATCCTGAAAAATATCTTAAATTATAAAAGACTGCTATAATTTAATTACAAAGATCTTTAGTTAGGTGTGATTTCATGGAAAATATTTTAGTCATTGAAGATAATAAAGATGTCAACTTAATGGTTAAGGAAGCTTTAGTTGATGCAGGATATAGTGTTAAGTCAGCTTTTACTGGAATTGAAGGAATTAAGGAAATAAAAAATTTTAATTATGACTTAATATTACTTGATATAATGTTGCCTTATAAAAGTGGAGATGAAGTATTAAAAGAAATCAGAACTTTTTCTGATGTTCCTGTCATTATTATTTCTGCAAAGGATATGGTTGGAACAAAAATAGACATGCTAAAAATGGGAGCTGATGATTATATTACCAAGCCTTTTGATTTAGGAGAAGTTATTGCAAGGGTAGAATCAACTTTAAGACGAAATAAAAAGCAAATAGAAAAGAATAAAGTGTTTACATATAAGGATATGGAGCTTGATGATAATAAGAAGATAGTATTAATTAATAAAACCCAGGTAGATTTAACTGCAAAAGAATATATGATTCTGGAACTATTAATAAAGAATAAGGGAAAAGTTTTTACAAAAGCAAATCTTTATGAAGTAATTTGGGGAGAAGAATATATTGGAGATGATAATGCAGTTAAAACTCATATAAGTAATTTACGTAATAAACTGAAAAAAGCTAATGATAAGAATGAATATATTGAAACTGTTTGGGGACTTGGTTATCGCTTCAAAGTATAACGTTATAATTAGTTTTTGGAAGTACATTAGACAGTGCGGAAGTTATAATTTTAGGTATATGTTGCAACAGACAGTTGCTTGTAATTGGATTTGAGATGATATTACTAAATTTGGTATATATGTGATATAATAATAATGTCTTTTTTATATGAGGAAAGACATAGAATTTGTTTTATGTGAGGTGTAAACAAATGATGTTGTGTATTGTTTTTGCTCCATGCAAAGCTTGAGGACGTTGTATGGAGGAGGATATAAGTCCTCGGCTTTGCATTTTTGATCAACTATAAAAATCAAAGGAGCAAAGTCAATTATGAAAAATAAATATAAAGAACTTAAACCTTATCTGATGCTTTGGAGTACCCAGGCTTTTTCAGCACTTGGTAGCGGAATGACTGGCTATGCATTAGTATTATGGCTGTATCTACGTAGTGGTTCAGCATTAAAAACTGCACTTTTATCAATTTGTTCATATGCACCTTATGTAATAATGAGTATATTTGCAGGTGCTTTGAGTGACCGATGGAATAAAAAACGTACTATGTTGATTTGTGATTTAATAGCAGCAATTAGTACAGTTGTAGTTTTTGCATTGATAAAGACAGAAAGTCTTTGTGAATGGCATTTATATTTTCTAAATGCATTGAATGGATTAATGAATACTGTTCAGCAACCAGCCAGTGAGGTGGCAGCAACACTGCTGATACCAAAGGAATATTATCAAAAAACTAGTGGGCTACGTTCTTTTTCACAGTCATTAAATTCAATTATGACACCTTTATTAGCAACAGTGATTTTTTCTTTTGCAGGTATTGAAGCTGTAATTGTAGTAGATTTGGTAACTTTTATAGTTGCATTTTTCACATTAGGATTGTTTATACATATTCCTGAAAATCAAATCACTAAACAATCGAAGGAAAAGCTTTCCCAATCAGTTCTAAAGGGACTTGTTTGGTTAAAGCAGAATCCTCTAATTTTAAATTTAATTCTGTTTTTGGCATGTATAAATTTAGTGGCTTCTACATATTATGCTGTACTACCAGCTATGCTTTTATCAAAGAATAATGGCGGTAAAATGGTATTGGGTATAGTCAATACTTGTGTTGGAATTGCAACATTGATTGGTAGTATATTTGTTACTATTATGCCAACACCGAAAAATAGAGTTAAGGCAATTTGTCTTGCATTATTTTTCTCAATGAGTACAGAGAATTTTTTACTTGCATTTGGAAACACCCCAATTGTTTGGTGTATCGGTGCAGTTTTAGGGTGGTTGTCAATTCCGTTTATGAGCGCAAATATGGATGTAATTTTCCGTAGAACAATACCACCAGATATGCAGGGAAGAGTATACTCTTGTCGCAACACGTTGCAATATTTTACTATACCTATTGGTTTCTTATTAGGTGGCTTGTTGGTTGATACGGTGTTTGAACCGTTGATGATAACCCAATCGGAAACCAGTTTGTTGGTATGGCTTTTTGGAGCTGGTAAAGGTTCAGGTGCAGCCATGTTGTTTGGCGTAATTGGAGTTGTTGGAGTTGTGATATGTTTGAGTTTTAGCCTAATACTTGGAAAATATAAATGGAGTGAGTCAGATTAATAACTCAAAGAATAATAGCATATAAAAATCAAAAGGACAATCCTGTGGGGATTGTCCTTCTTTTAAAAATTAAGGAAAGTCAGAGCATTAGCTCTAAAAATATGAATTTGTCTAATTAATTGTAGAGGAGAATGAAGAATGGTAGTTTTAATAACAGGAGCATCTCACACAGGGAAGACAGCACTTGCTCAAAAATTGCTTGAAAAATACAAATATCCTTACCTTTCCATAGATCACTTAAAGATGGGGCTTATTCGTAGTAGAAATACAACACTTACACCTATGAGTGATGAGAAGGAACTAACAAATTATTTATGGCCCATTGTACGTGAAATAATAAAAACAGCTATTGAGAATGAGCAAAATCTTATTGTGGAAGGATGTTATATTCCTTTTGATTGGGGGAAAGATTTTGAAAGGGAATATTTGAAAGAAATTAAATATTATTGTTTGGTTATGAGTGATAAATATATTAATAATCATTTCAATGATATTAAAGAGTTTGCAAATGTGGTTGAAAATCGCATAGATGATGAAGGGTGTACCATAGAAACGGTACTGAGAGACAATGCCAAGATATTAGAAATGTGTCATATTCACAAAGTAAAATATATTCTTATTGATGAAGATTATAAAGTTGATATCCAACTGTAAATTATTTAATGATGAAAATCTATGAATGTCTTACCATAATCTTTACAAATAAATTAATATCTTAACCTTTTCTAAACCTTTTACAGGTAAACTAAGAATATAAGGAGAGGTGATAGTAGTGAGTAAATATGTTTTAAAAACAAATAATATTAGTAAAGCATATAAAGGCTTTCAAGCATTAAATAATGTATCTATTGCTTTAGAGCCAGGGAAAATATACGGATTAATTGGGAAAAATGGTGCAGGTAAAAGTACTTTAATGAGAATTATCAGTGGTCTTTCTTATGCCACAAGTGGCAGTATTGAATTATTTGGACATAGCAAGGAAAGTGAATTAGAGCTTGAACGTAGACGAATAGGTTCTATGATTGAGGGTCCAAGCATTAACTTAAATCTAAGTGCTAAGGAAAATATGAAACTACACAGAATTATAAGAGGGGTTCCAAACGAAGAAGTTGAGGATGAACTACTAAAGCTTGTAGGGCTTCAAGAAGTAGGAAAGAAGAAAGCTAAAAACTATTCATTAGGAATGAAACAACGGTTAGGAATTGCTATAGCCTTATTAAATAATCCAGAATTATTAATATTGGACGAGCCTATAAATGGACTTGATCCTTTAGGTGTAGTTGATGTAAGAAATATAATTATTAAGCTTTGTAATGAAAGAAACATGACTATACTAATTTCAAGTCATAATCTACCTGAAATGTATCATGTTGCTACAGATTATATTATTATTGATAAAGGGGAAATTAAGAAAACTCTTACCTTAAAGGAATTAGATGAATGTTGTAAACAGCATATTTTAATTAAATGTGACGATGCATCTAAGCTAGCAAGTGTATTAGAAATGAAGTTAAATACTAAAAATTATACTGTTATGGTAGACAATACTGTTAAGCTATATGATTTTTTAGATGAAAAAGAAAAGGTGGCTAAAGTTCTTTTTGAAAATGGTATTGTTTTATCTAATTTATCTAGCGAGGGAGATACTCTGGAGGATTACTTTATTTCTATTGTAGGAGGTGGTAAAAATGCTTAATTTAATTAAAGCTAATTTTTATTTATTAAAAAAATCTGGTACTGTTAAATTGTTATTTTTACTATCTTTAGTAAGTGCTTTAGTTATGGCAGGTATATCTCATAACATGGCAACTAGTGAAGTATCACAGCAGGTAGCTGGAATAGGATCATTTTTTGCAGATTTTCAAATGGTTTCTCTTTTAGGTATAATAATAGCATCATCCCTTATTTGTAGTGACTTTCAAAGTAAAACAGTACAAGATTCTATTTCTTGTGGTAATAGTAGAATGAATATAATAATAAGTAAAACAATAGTGTATGCAATTTCAATAGGAATTATACTTTTACCTTATGGGGTAATTTCATTTATTGGATTTTGTACAGGTAGTGATTTTCAAGCTTTTTTACCATCAACATTTTTAAACTTAATGGCTAATGAAGGAGATTATTCTTTAAGTGTTTCTGTGTTTTTTAAGATATTAGCTCTTTTTATTGGAGTCTTTACCTTATATGTAGGTGAATTAAGTATTTCAGTATTATTAGGTTATACCCTAAGAAAACCAGCAGCTGTTATTGGAGTTGGATATATAATTAATCTTTTTTTAGCTAAACTATCTACAGTAGATGGTATTAAAGATATATTAGCTTATACACCTTTTGGTTTAGAATTTTTTGGTAAATTAGAATTAGGTTGTAGTATAATGGATATAATAAAACCAATAATCATAAGTTTGGTATTTATTGTGGTAGTGGTTTTTATAACAAATATTATATTTAAAAAATCAGAAGTAAAATAATGAAAGGCTGGCGTTAATGTTGTATATTGTAGTTGGATTATTAATATTTATTATAATTATTTTAGTATTATATATAGCTATTATTCAAAAGCAATTTATTAGCATTAACAGTCAGCTAAATAAAAAATTAAAAGAAAAAACAAAGGAGTATATTAGTATACAGTTAATTAACAAAGAGTTAAATAATGTTGTGTCTAATATAAATAGGGCATTAAAAGAAGAGGAAAATGCAAAGCTTATAAGTATAAGAGAAGAAAAGAAGTTTAAAGAGTTAATAGCTAATATATCTCATGACTTAAGAACACCTTTAACAGCTATAAAAGGTTATCAACAGCTTATGGAAAAGGAAAATATGTCAAAGGAACAAAGAGAAAAGCTATTAATAGCTGAGAAACATGCTGAGGATTTAGGAAATCTAATTGAACATTTTTTTGAATATTCTTATTTAATTAGTGCTGACCCAGAAGTGAATATTGGAAAGCTTAATTTAAGTAATATTGTTACTGAGTGTATTGCTGATGTTGTTCCATTATTTGAAGATAGAAATATAAAGGTAGATATAAAGGAATTACAGTCGCCAATATTTGTATTAGGAGACAAGGAGATGGTTGTAAGAGTAATAAACAATTTATTAAGGAATTCTGCCTTTCATTCTTCAGGTAATGTAGAAGTTGAATTATTTAAAGATGATAAGGTTTATTTAATATTCAGAAATCCCGTAAGTAATCCTTCAGAAATTAATGTTAGTAGGATTTTTGATAGATTTTATACAGGAGATAAGTCAAGAGGTAAAAGTACAGGCCTTGGGTTAGCCATAGTAAAGTTATTAACAGAGAAAATGGAAGGCAAGGTTTATGGTGAACTTAAGGGAAATGTGATTGAAATTAAGTTAGAGCTGCCTACCTATTAAATTTTAGGAAGGCAATTCATAATATATTTGCATATTTCTTTACTATTTTCTTTTAAATCATTATCTACCCATCTTTTTAATACCATGGTTATTCCAGCTTGAAAGAATACAAAATAATACATCATTTCGTCTTCAGAAGTTATGCCTTTCTTTAAACAATTTGGCTTAATAACAAGATTAAATAGTTCTTTAGCACCTTCTTCAATAGGGAAGCTTTTACGCTTTTGAAGACAAGCCTTATAAAAAGTCTTATTTTTACTTATAAACTCTAAAAAAGGAATAAAAAACTTTTCAGTAGTAAACAAGTTTTCATTAATTTCTAATGAATCAAATTGAGCCATAAGTTTTCTATTCATATTTCTCTCTAATTTATCTAGTAAATCATAAATATCTCTATAGTGAGCATAGAAAGTAGAAGGATTAATATTAGCCTTCTTACATAAACTACGTACAGTTATTTCTTTAATATTCTTATCATTTAATAGATTAATAAAAATTGTTTCTATTCTATTTTCAGTTTCTATAAATCTCTGATTATTTTTAGTATTCATAAAATCCTTTCTTTTATTATCCCAACATTATTTAATAAAGTGATGGTTGTCTGCAATTATTTCTAATATTATACTGAAATTATATTAACAAAACAAGTATTGGAATAAAGGAGGAAAACTAATGAGAGCAGCTATTTATAATGGAAAGAGGAGTATTTCATTAACAGAAATAGATATGCCTAAGGCTGGGGATAATGATATTGTAATTAAAAATATATATGCAAGTATTTGTGGTACAGATGTGGCAGTTTATTTTAATGGACCTAATACAGGACATAAAATCACTGTTGGTGGAGAATTTGGACATGAAATGATATCAGAAGTAGTTGAAGTAGGTAAAAATGTTAAAGATATAAAAGTTCATGATATAGTATATCCTTATCCACTTCTTGCAAAAGGAGATCCAAGACGTGCAGGAACTATAGGAGGCTTCTCAGAGTATATTCTTGTTCCTAATGCTGAATTAAACAAGCAGGTTTATAAGATAAGTGATAAAATTTCATTAAAAGAAGCTTCTTTAATTGAACCTTTTACAGTAGGATGTCGTGCAGCTAGAAGATCTATTCCAAAGAAAGGTGAAAATGCAATTGTTTTTGGCGGAGGTACTATTGGAATAGCTACAGCTATTGCTTTAAAATATTTTGGATGTAATAAGGTTATGGTATGTGATTTCTCTGATTTTAGGCTAGATATTGCTAAAAAACTAGGGTTTGAAACTTGTAATAATAGTAAGGAAGAACTTAAAAGTAGGGCCATAGAATATTTTGGAGAAGCACCTTCTTTAAAGGGTGTGACAGCCAATGTGGATATATATATTGATGCTGCTGGAGCTTCTACAATTTTAGATATATTTCAAGAAATGGGCAAAATAGAATGTAGAATGGTGGTAGTAGGGGTTTTATCAGGTAAAAGACCAGTGGACATTTTAGCTATGACTTTTGCACAACATGCTTTAATAGGAAGTGGTGGTTATAAGCCAGAAGATGTATATGATGTAATGGCAATTATGGAAAGTAAAAAGTGGAATATTGAAGAGATAATAACTGATGAATTCCCATGGGAGGAATTACCTAAGGCTATTGAAAAGGCTGGAGATGTAAATAGTTCATTAAATGTGATTGTTAAGTATTAGTTTATTAAGGCTTTCTATAATTTTGTTTTATTATAGAAAGCCTTTTTGCATTGCACCCAGCATGGGCGCACTCGCCAAGCATGGGTGCACTGACCAGCATGGACCCAATCTTAATAAGCTAGAAAGCTTTCTTTTTATATCTAAAAATACTTAATGCTAGTAAAACTAAAGATAATAAAGATAATATAGTAATATCACTTAATAAATAAGATGCACCAACCCCTTTTGTAATAATACCCCTAATAATATTTAAGAAATATGTAAGGGGTAAAAATTTACTTAATACTTGCACAACTGCAGGCATTGCATCTACAGGGAATATAAATCCAGATAATAATATACTTGGAAGGATAAGAATCATGCATAATAACATTGACTGAAATTGTGTTTTTGATATTGTTGATATTAGAATTCCTAAAGCAAGAGAACAAAATACAAATATAGCTCCTAATGCAATAAGTAGAATTAGGTTACCTGCTACAGGGACATTAAAAAGTGTTAATCCTAGTACTAGGGATAATAGAAAACCTATAAATCCAATAAATACGAATGGAGTAAGTTTACCTAATATAATTTCAGCAGGAGTTAATGGAGATACTAATAATTGTTCTATTGTACCTTTTTCCCTTTCACGAACAAGTGAAAAAGCTGTTAATAGTAAGGTTAAATTTTGAAGTATTACACCAATTAATCCAGGGATAGTATAGTTCTCAGTTCTTAAATCTGAATTATATAAAATATCAGTAGATATGTTAATAAAAGAGGTATTTTGAGCTTCTGAAAGCTTTTCTTTAGTAAAAGAGTTTATTAATATAGTGCCCTTAGACTCTATAGTTTTAGCTGTAGTAGGATTAGAACCATCAATAACAAAATTAAGACCATTATAGGAATCATTATTTAGATTCTCTTGAAAATCATCAGCTATATAAAGATAACATTGAATGGAGTTTTTATCTAATTTATATTTCAAGTCATCCTTAGAAGCATTTGATTCAGTAACATTAAAATAATCATCATCCTCAAATTTATCTATTAATTCTTTACTAGTATCAGAATTTGAATTATCTACAATTTCTATTGAGGAAGTAGTTAATTCAAGATTTATAGAATAACCTAACAATAAAGTCATAAATATAGGCATTATAAGTGCAATGGTAAAACTTGAGTGATCTCTTTTTAATTGGATTAATTCTTTTAATACAATAGATTTATATCGCTTAAAATTCATAATATTAATTATCCTTTCTAACAAGATTTTTTAGTGCATCAAAGGAAGAAACATACTTTTCATTAGTATAGTTTTGTACATATTTTATGAATACATCATCTAATGAAGTAACATTCTCTTTTTCAATTAGTTTTTTTGGAGTGCCATTTGCAATAATTTTTCCATTGAAAATAAAACTTATTTCATCAAAGCTTTCAGCCTCATCCATATAATGAGTTGTAACAAAGACAGTTACACCTTCTTTAACAAGTTTATAAATCATTTGCCAAAAAATACGACGAGAAACTGGATCAACACCAGCAGTAGGTTCATCTAAAAATATCAATTCAGGATTATGAAGTAATGCACAGCCTAATGCTAATCTTTGTTTCCATCCACCAGAAAGATTTTTAGTTAGAATGTCACTTCTTTCTGTAAGTCAGCCATTTCTAAGATATATTTCTTTTGTTCTTCTAAACGATTTTTATCTAATCCATAAATTCCACCATAAAAATTAAGATTTTCATTTATAGTTAAATCATCGTAAAGACTAAACTTTTGAGACATATAGCCTATTTTATTTTTTATCATTTTAGTATTTTTTGTAACGTCATAATCAAAAATTTTAGCTGAACCTGATGTTTTAGATAAAACACCACATAACATTCTTATAGTTGTAGATTTACCAGAGCCATTAGGCCTTAAAAATCCATAAATTGAACCTTTTTGAACAGTAAGATTTATATTGTCTACAGCAGTATATTTTCCGAATTTTTTTGTGAGATTTTTAACTTCAATAGTATTCATTTATAAAGCCTCCAATTAATAATAATTTGGAAAAAAGAGTATATATTACAATTATAAACTAATTACAAAAGAATAATATTTAATTTTTAAGGGTAACTACAAGTTATTCACCTTATTATGGTATAATTATATAGAATTTGCTATGTAAATATTTATAAAACATAGGCAAAGGGGGAATATATATATGGGTAAAAATGTGGATAAAAAGAAGGATAAAGAAAATAGAAAGAAGCTTATTAGGGAATTAAATGAACCACCAAAGCTTACTGTTTCAGAGGAAGTAGGAAATGCTATTACCCATGGTATAGGGGCTGCTTTAGCATTAGCAGGATTTATATTACTTTTATTGAAATCAGATACTGGACTTAAGGTAATGGCAACCTTAGTTTATGGAATAAGTTTATTCTTTTTAATGTTAATGAGTTGTTTATATCATGCTTTTAAAAGTGGATCAACAGTAAAACGTTTATGGAGACGATTTGATTACTGTTCTATTTATCTTTTAATTGGTGGAACTCTTGCACCATTATATTTAGTATATTGGGGTAATACTTTTGGTATAGTATTATTTTGTATTCAGTGGACATTAATAATTACTGGAATAGTTATGATTGGTGTTTTTGGACCTGGAAGATTAAAATGGTTGCATTTCACTTTATACTTTGTAATAGGATGGAGTGCATTAATATTCTTACCTGATTGGATCAGCAACAATATGCCTTTACTTTGGATGATTATTATTGGAGGAGTTATTTATACTGTAGGTATGATTCCTTTTTCAAGAGATAAGAAATATGATCATTTTATTTGGCATTTTTTCGTACTTGTAGGTGCAATTTTGCATTGGTTTGGAATTTATTTATATATTTATTAAATAAAAAAGAGGTGTTAATATGGGAGAATTATCTAAACTTCCTAATATAGGGAAAGATACAGAAAGGCAGTTAAATCAGGTAGGAATAACAACTTATGAAGAATTAAAAAGTATTGGTGCTGAAGGAGCATGGCTTAAAATACAAGAGATTGATGAATCCGCTTGTATACATAGATTGTTAGGCTTAGAAGGGGCAATACAAGGAATAAGGAAAACAATGCTTCCAGATAAGCGTAAGGAAGAATTAAGGGAATTTTATAGGAATCACAAAAAGAAATAAATAATAATGGACTATTTATAGCAATAAATGCATGGTAAATAGCCCATTATTTTTTTATAAATGTTATTAGTGCATATAAACATTATATTTAAACATATCCTTAATCCTTAATTATATAAGAATTCATCTAATAGCTTTTGAGCATCTTTTGGTTCCCATTTTCTATCTATAAGATTAATGCCTGATTTTAATACTGGATGTGACTCATGAAAAGTCTTTTTTGTTTCATCAAGATAAATAAGGCCTATTGGAATTCCATTGTCTCCAAATTCTTGAACTTTTTCAAAGGCTTTCATTTTATCCTTTGGATTATAGCTTTCATCTAATTTATAGACTCTATCTTTATACCATTTGAAAGTATTTACTTTATTAAATGAAATACAAGGCTGTAGTATTTCAAGTAATGCATAACCTTTATGATTTATAGCTTTTTTCATAAGTCCTTTTAAATGTTCTTTATCACCAGAAAAGCCTCTGGCAACAAAGGTAGCTCCTGCAGCTATTGCAACAGCTAAAGGGTTTAAAGGATCAGTATACGTTCCTTCAAATTGCATAGATGTTGCTTGTCCTCTTAAAGTAGTAGGAGAACCTTGTCCTTTTGTTAATCCGTAAATCTGATTATTGTTGACAAGCTGTACAATATCAACATTCCTTCTTATATTGTGTAAAAAGTGATTTCCTCCTTCACCAAAGGCATCTCCATCTCCTGAAACTACTATTACATTAAGATTTTTATTTACCATTTTAATAGCTTGAGCTGGAGGAAGTGCTCTACCGTGTAAGCCATTAAATACATTTGCTTTTAAGTAATGAGGCGTTTTAGCAGCTTGCCCTATACCAGAAACCATAACCACCTCATTAGGAGATAGACCAAGTTCCACTAAGGATTCTTTTATTGCTGAGAGTATAGCAAAATTACCACAGCCAGGACACCAAGCATTTTCATCAGTACTATTAAAAGATTTTAAATCTAACATTAAAAAACCTCCTTTTTTACTTTATCCGCAATTTCACTACCAATAATTTCACGACCATCATACTTTAGGATACTGTAATCCATTAAAATTCCTGTTTCCTGAGTAATTAATTTACCAAATTGACCAGTGAAATTTTGCTCAACATTAATTATCTTTTTAGCTTTTGCCTTATATTCTCTTAATTTTTTTTGTGGAAGAGGATAAATATCACCAAAACTTAAAGCACCTGTTTTAATACCACTATCATTTAACAAAATTACAGCATCTTTTAAGGCACCATAAGTTGATCCCCATCCAACAAGAAGCATATCAATAGAATCTGAACCAAAGTATTCAGGTTCTTCTAAATCATCTTCTACTATTGAATTTATTTTTCTAAATCTCTTTTCCATTTGAGCATTTCTTACTTCTCCATCTTCAGTAATATGACCTTCTTCAGTATGCTCATCACTATCTATAATCACTACTTGATTTAATGCATTACCAGGAATTAACCTTTTTGAAATACCATTATCAGTTACTTTATATCTTTTATATTCCTCATTAGAAGAAATATCCTTTTC
>JAAYPK010000094.1 GCA_012519845.1 Clostridiales bacterium | reverse complement strand
TGTCTAGTCTATAGGTATCAGATTATACTAGGCACTTTCATTTTTCAGAAATTAATAAATAGATGATAGTTTTTTAATTAATTTAAAATAACAAATAAAATTTATAAATATTTAAAAAAAAGAGTATAATATTATATATATAATAATAAAGCAAATAAAATATTGATTTTTTTTTAAGTATATTATATATTTATAAAAATCAATTAAACAAGGGAAGAGGGATAAAATGGAAGAAAGTAGAGAACAATGGGGAAGTAAGATTGGTTTCTTACTTGCAGCTATAGGTTCTGCAGTAGGTTTAGGAAATATTTGGAGATTTCCTTATTTAGTTTATGATAATGGAGGGGGAGCATTTTTAGTTCCGTATTTCATAGCAATTATAACTGCAGCAATACCATTATTAATATTAGAATATGGTATGGGACATAAGTATAAAGCATCAACACCACTAGCTTTTGCCAGAGCAACAAAAAGATGGGAATGGCTTGGGTGGTGGCCAACAATAAATGCTTTTATTATCTTAACATATTATTCAATGATATTAAGTTGGGCCATAAAATATTTAACATTAAGTTTTAATAAAGGATGGGGCTCAGATCCAAATAATTATTTTTATAATGATTTTTTAAAACTTTCGTCATCACCTTTTGAATTTACTGCTATAATTTGGACTGTATTAATAGGAATAGCATTATTATGGGTTGTGAATTGGTATATTTGTTACAGAGGAGTAAAAGGTGGTATTGAAAAAGTTAATAAGGTATTATTACCTATGTTAATAATAATTATGATAATAATTGTTATTAGAGGGGTTACATTAGAAGGGGCAACTCTAGGTTTGAATCAATTATTTACACCTGATTGGAATAAAGTAAAAGATCCTAATGTATGGATTGCGGCTTATGGACAAGTATTCTTTTCATTAAGTTTAGGTATGGGGATAATGATGACATATTCTAGTTATTTACCTAAAAAAACAGATATAAATAATAGTGCTTTTATGACTGGTTTTGCAAACTGTGGTTTTGAGTTCTTATGTTCTATAGGAGTATTTTCAATACTTGGGTTTATGGCAACAAGTCAAGGTGTAGCATTAGATGAAGTGGTTTCAAGCGGTATTGGGCTTGCATTTATAGTATTTCCTAAGGTATTTTCAACAATGGGATTATGGGGAAATATACTAGGTGTTTTATTCTTTATATGTTTGATATTTGCAGGATTAACATCTTCAGTGTCATTAGTTGAAGCTGTTACAGCACCAATAATAGATAAAACAGGGTGGAAACGTCATAAGGTGGTTACTGCAATCTGTACAGTTGGTTTTATTGTAAGCATAGCATTTGCAACTAATGCAGGGCTATATTTATTGGATATAGTAGATAATTTTATTAATAATTATGGAATAGTTGTAGTAGGATTATTAGAGGCAATAGTTATTGGATGGATAATAAAACCTGAAACTATACGTAAGCATACTAATTCAATTTCATACTTTAGAATTGGCAAGTGGTGGAATATAGTTATTAAATTTATTACTCCTGTAATATTAGCATTCATGTTAATAAGTAGTTTAATAAATGAATTTAATAATCCTTATGGAGGATATCCGATAGCTGCACTGTGTACATATGGATGGGCTATAATTGGAATTGGAATAATAGCAGCATTATTAATTAGTAGAAGGCCATGGAAAAATAAAAGTATAAAAGATAATGAAGGCGAGGCGAATTAATATGACAGCAACAGCAATTGCATTTCTAATATTTGGTTCAACAGTATTATATGGTGGATTAATTACTACTATAATAATATCAATAAAATCTAGTAAAAAGTAAACATAAGCACATAAAAAAGTTTTTAAATATAACTTTTTTATGTGCTTTTTGTGATATAGAATACTTTAAATACGTATATAATAAATGCAAGCATATTAAAATATAAATATAATAAGTAGTATTAAGAAGGTGATGCAATGTCTATATACAATTTATCCCCAGAGCAATTATTAACATTGTCATATTTAACAGCTTTAAATAGTGCAAGAGGTTTAACTATAGAGGAACAAGAAGTATTAGGGTATTTTTTTGTATCTATAGGAGAAAATATCCTATTATTTCGATCACAAAATGTATTGTTAAAAACAGAGACAGAAAAAATAATGAAAAAAGATTAAAAAAGTGTTTGACATAAAAACATTATCAATATATAATACTACTTGTGCATCTGGTGATGATGGCGTAGAGGAAACACTCCTTCCCATTCCGAACAGGAAAGTTAAGCTCTACAGCGTCAATGGTACTGCAGGGGA
>JAAYPK010000093.1 GCA_012519845.1 Clostridiales bacterium | reverse complement strand
ATATTTTATTACAACAACTACAGATATAAATGGAGTCAAAAAAAGATGACTCCTGTTCAATACAGAAATCATCTTCTTTGTGCTTAATCCTTTTTTTATAATGTCCTTGACATAGGTATCAGATTATTGTGAACTCCCTGTCAAGTAAATTAAGGCAGATCACAATGATATGGTGTTCTTTTTCTAATGATTAATTTTATAAAATCAATTAAAATAAAAATATCATGAATTTTTGTAACAAAGTTTCAAAAAAACGGATATACATGTAGGAGGTGAAATTGTGAACACTATTGGAGATATTTATACTGAATATTCTAAAACAGTTTATGGCTTTTTATTAAAGCATACTCATGATGTACACTTATCAGAAGAATTAACTCAAGAAACATTTTTTAGAGCAACAAAATCTTTTCACACCTTTAATGGAAAATGTAAAATTTCCACATGGCTTTCCCAAATTGCAAAACATATATTATACCAAGAATGGGCAAAAGTAAAAAAAGTTGATTTATTACCTCTACATGAAAATGAAAAAATTCAATCAATTTCTACCGAAGAAATAATTATTTCAAATGAAAATAAGAAGGGCATTTATAAAATAATTAATACATTAGAGAATCCATACAAGGAAGTTATGTATCTTCGTCTTACAGGTGAATTGAGCTTTAAAGATATTGGAGATATATTAGAAAAAACAGAAAACTGGGCAAGAACAGTTTTTTATAGAGGAAAAATTCAAGTAATTAGGAGGTTAAATAATGAAAAATGATATTTCATGCGCAGTAATAAGAGATTTATTTTCAATCTATTACGACAAACTTGCTAGTGATAAAACTAAAACTGTAGTTAAGGAACATTTAGAGAATTGTTCATATTGTCAGAAAGAATATGCTACTTTTGAAGAAATTAATAATAATCCAAGAGATGAAAACTATATTATTAAAAACTTTAAGATAAAAACTATTTGTTATTCAATATTATTGTTTATAATGTCCACAATATGTATTTTCTTCTCTATAACTGCTTACAAATTGCCTATAGGTTATACTAAATTAACTATAGTTGATTTATTATTTTTAATACCTATTAATTTTGCTATTTATTTTTTACCTAATTTAGCCCTGTTAATTAGCTGGATTTGGACACAGATTTCCCCTAAACACAATACGCCTAAAATTATGATGACCATATTTATAATAATAATCCTTTTATTAATAATAAATCTATTATTTAGTTGTGTATCATTATATAATTTTTATGGCCGCTTTATATAAGGAGGTATTAAATATGAATGATAATTTATCCTGTGAAATAATTAAAGACTTACTACCTAATTATGTAGAAAATAAATTAAGTGAAGATAGTATATTATTAGTTAATACTCACATAAAAAAATGTCAGAATTGTAAAAAAGAATATCTTTCTATGAAATCTCAATTACCTATAGATTATACTAGTAATACATCATTAAATTACTTTAAAAAAATAAATAATAAGTTTTTTATTCTTTTATTTACATTACTATTCTTAATTATTACAGCTATTATTTTTAATATTTTATTTTATTCAAAAGATTTTAATGAAGGGTTCTTTACAATATTCCTCTTATTATTTATAGTTGGTATTATTACAGTTCAATACATTTTACCAATAATAGTTTTAGTATTCTGTTCATTTAATTTAATGAAAAGTAAAAATAAACTGTTATTAATACCAATAATTATTTCATTTATTTGGCTTATTTATCGCATATATAACTTATTCATTAATTATTTTTCATATAGTTTTTAACATATTTTATGTGTATATTTATTCTAAAAATAGTTAAATATAATCTTAAATTATAATTTAAGGTGATTTTATGAATTTTTATATGTATCTATGGATGTTTATTATATTTCTTGACTTACTTAGTATTCTTTCCTTAGTTTTTATTGAGCGAAGAGATACAACTACAACTTGGGCATGGCTTTTAATAATATTCTTATTCCCAATTTTAGGATTTATTTTATACTTAATCTTTGGTCAAAATATTTCAAAAGAAAAAATATTCAATCAAAAGGCCTCCATTGATAAAGCTAAAATTAAAAATATGATTAACTATATTAATAATGATTACGAAGATAGTATTACAAAATATAAAGATTTAATAAAACTTAATCTAAATACAAATAGCAGTATTTACAGCACTAATAATAAAATAAAGACATATATTAATGGAGAAGATAAATTTAAAGATCTAATTAATGACATTGAAAATGCTACCCACTTTATTCATATTGAATATTATATATTTAGGTTAGATAGTATTGGTAAAAGAATAATAGAAATACTTAAAAGAAAAGTATCAGAAGGTGTAATTGTTAGAATATTAATTGATGGAATGGGTAGCAGCAGTATAAAGAAAAAGGAAATAAATAGTATAAGAAAATCTGGAATAAATATATCTATATTTTTCCCAAGTATCTTCCATTATCTTAATCTTAGAATTAATTATAGAAATCACAGAAAAATTGTGGTAATTGATAATAAAATAGGATATATTGGTGGCTTTAATGTTGGAAATGAATATATAAATAAAGGAGAGAAATTTTCATTTTGGCGTGATACACATATTAGAATTTATGGGGAAGCCGTTTTAGAATTAAATAAACGATTTTCTCTTGATTGGGAATATGCTGCAAAAGAAAGCATTGATTATAAAAGATATTTTTCTATAAATAAATTTGAACATAAAAACAATATTGGCATTCAAATTATATCATCAGGTCCCGATAATTTAGAGGAATATATAAGAAATACTTATATTAAAATTATTTCATTAGCAAAAAAAAATATATATATTCAGACTCCTTATTTAGTACTAGATGAACCAATGATTACATCTTTAAAAATAGCTGCTTCTTCTGGAGTAGATGTACGAATAATGGTTCCAAATAATCCAGATCATTTTTTTATGGCTTGGGCTTTAAGTGCATCTATAAGTAGTTTGATTTCCAGTGGAGTTAAATTTTATAAATACACTAAAGGATTTATACATTCAAAGACTATTGTATCTGATAGTCATATATACAGTGTTGGCACAGCAAATTTTGATATAAGAAGCTTTAAATTAAACTTTGAAATAAACGCACTTATATATGATATAAAATTTGCTAAATTACAAGAAAGTATTTTTATTAATGATGAAAGGGATTGCATAATATTGTGTAAAAATGACTTTGAAAATAGATCTACAAAAATTAAAATACTAGAATCCCTTTCAAATTTAATTTTTCCTATTCTTTAATATCCTAAATTCTCTTCGTTATTCATAATTTTTACAATGGAGCTAGTGCCAAGTCTACTGGCTCCTAATTTTATAAAAGTTTCTGCTGTTTCTAAATCTTTAATTCCACCAGCTGCTTTTATTTTTATATTGCTTCCTATATGTTCAGAGAATAATTTAATATCTTCTTCTGTTGCACCAGCTGTTCCAAAACCTGTAGATGTTTTTATATAATCCGCCTTTGATTCAGTAACAACCTTACACATTTTTATTTTTTCTTCCTTTGACAAATAACAAGTTTCAATAATTACTTTTAAAATTTTATTTTTACATACTTCTTTTATTCTATTAATTTCATCTAATACTTGTTTGTAATTACCATCTTTAATTAATCCTAAATTTACTACCATATCAATTTCATCAGCACCATTTTCTATGGCATCTTTAGTTTCAAAAACTTTTGCTTCTGTTGTCATATATCCATTAGGGAATCCAATGACAGTGCATATATTTAATTTATCTTGTACATATTCCTTAACTTTTTTTACATAAGCAGGCGGTATACAAACCGAAGCAACATTATATTTAATACCATCATTACATAATTTTACTATTTCCTCCCAAGTTGAAGTTACATTTAATAATGTATGATCTACCCTATTTAAAATTTCATTTTTATCCATTTGTTCACAACCAATCTTATTTTATTTTTTATTATTATATTGACATAATTGTGACATACTTTTTTAATATAATCAATTTGTAAAAGATGTTGCTCATTTTTTATATCCTTCCCAAGGTTTCGTTCCCAAATAACCTTGGGAGAATTAATACCATTTAATTGCTTCCTCTTCTGGGAAATTATTTTTGTATTTATACTCTTTCAATTTCTTTAATACATGTCTTATATATACATGATCATTATCATCTTCTTCTGCAACCATTAATATTTCATAAGATTCATCTTTAATATTAAATGATATCTCTCCATATCTGCCAACATTTTCAGGTTGGTAAAAATATGAAACCGTATTGTCTTCTAAAAATATTTTCTTAATATAAACCATAGCAAATCCCCCTAACCTTAAATTAGTATATTATTATGTATATTAATTCGTTAGTATAATTATTACAATTTTCTTACTTATATTGTATCCCCTTTTATGTAAACCTTTAAATAAATACAAATATATTTAAAAAAGTATTATTATTATTTACATCAAATTAATCTATTTTATCTAAAATATAGTAAAATTATAAACTATCCATTAAGAAAAGCCTTATAATAAACCCTAATTTACTATAAAGCTTTATACTTAATTAACTTCGTATAATTTACTATACTAACTCTTTTATGTTATCTCTTTGAAATGCTACCATTTCTTCAATATGCTTATATATTTTTTCTGTAACATTCCATCTATCAGGACAGTTCAAAACAACAATTATTATATCTTTTCCATTTTCATTAATTGAAGATACTAAACATTTTCCTGCTTGACCTGTGTAACCTGTTTTAATTCCATTAGCTCCTTGTATCTTCCATAAAATCTTATTAATGTTATTATAATCTCTGGTAAAGCAATATTTATCTTTTGTAATTTCTTTTGTACCTACAATTTCTCTAAAAATATCATATTCCATTCCTTTTGAAGCAAGAAGTGCTAAATCATATGCTGAAGAATAATGCTCAGACATATCTAGTCCATGAGGAGATTGAAAATGTGAATCTAAAAGTCCTAAACTTTTCCCATGATGATTCATAATTTCTGCAAACTCTTCAACTGATCCTCCTATTCCTTCTGCTATTGTTATTGCTGCATCATTACCTGATTTGTACATTAAGCCATATAATAATTCTAAAATAGTAATCTCCTCTCCTTCAGCATATCCAACTTTAGATCCCCTAACGGAAACAGCATTCTTACTTACAGTTATCTTTTTATCTAATTCTCCTCTTTCAATAGCTATTAATGCAGTTAACATTTTTGTCGTACTAGCCATAGGTACTATTTCATAAGCATTTTGTTCAAAAAGCACTTTTCCTGTTTCCCTATCAATAGCTATAGCATTTTTTGCATTTACTTTAAAGGTATCCTCCTTAGCATATACATCTAAACTACATACATTTAAAACTATAAAAACTATAATAATCTGACATACTATTTTTTTATAATTCATTTAACCACCTTCTTATTGAGTATGAATAATTTTGTAGCGTTTTATGCATTTTTTTTTAAATTTATGGGAATAATAAAAATTGTTATGAATTTGGAGGATTTTATGTTACTTATT
>JAAYPK010000092.1 GCA_012519845.1 Clostridiales bacterium | reverse complement strand
TTAACAAAAATTAAGATTATAAAGTATGTATATGAATATATAATAATTTTATTTTTTTCAGTTATTATTGAAAGTGGATTATCTATTTCTTTAGGAATAGATACTTGTATAAAAAATTCTAATATGAAAATTATAAAAAAAGAATTTATGTCTATGGATAGTAAAATAATAAAAGGAATGAGAATAGCTGATGCATTTGAAAATAGTGATATTCTATCAAAATCAACTAAATCAATGATTAAAATTGGAGAAGAAGCTGGAAATCTAGATACTATTATAAATAAATTAGAAGTAAGATTATCATCAAATTTAGAGAAACAAATTAATAATTTTATAAAAAGATTACAACCTATAACTATATGTATTATGGCAATTATAGTATGCGTATTTATAGTTATTTTTATTCTACCAATATTTGATGCTATGTATATAAAGGTTTAATTATGATTAAAAAGGGATTTACACTAATTGAAACATTAATGTCTATATTTTTGTTAAGTATTATTTTATCTATAGGAATAAGTGGGTATAACTTTTTCCAAAAAAGAATTGATGAAATTACTAGTGATATTTCAATTTACGATATTACTGAAATACTAAGCTATGGAAAAGAATATAGCTATAGCCACAATGTTAGTGGGAAATATTCAATAAAAATAAATAATGGGAGATATGTAGTTTCATATATTAGCGCTGATGGTGAGATTGTAAAGAAAGAATTGGATAAAGATATAAAATTGTTCAATAAAAGTTATGAAAATGAAATTCAAGGAAAAGAAATATCTATATCAGAAAAAGGATATGTTGAATCGGATTCATTTTATTTTAAAGATAAAATTGGTGAAGAGTATAAACTATCAATAAGACCTGGTGGTAATTTAATAACAATAAAAGGAGGGAGCGAAGATTAATAATAAGGGAAGTATACTAATAGAAATAGTTTTAGCTATTGCTATTTTAATGATAATTATTTCTTTAAGTTTAAGAAATATTGTTCAATTATATATATCTACAGAAAATCGTAAGAACAATTTATTAGCTAATGAAATATTATTCGTTGTTTGTAACGAAATAAAATATAACATTGAGTATGACCATATTAAAGATGTTCTGGGAAAAGCAAATCTTGTCTTAAAATATGATAATAATTTTTTAAAACAAATACAATATGAAAGCCTGTTATTAATGGAAAATAATGCAGAAAGTAACTCAAATAATATATGTATATCTTTAGAGGAAGAGATTAATGGTAAATTAAAAATTAGAATTACAATAAGTAATAAAGATAATGATCCATTAGATAGGGTAATATGTAAGGCAGAGTGGATGGATGAAAAATAAAAAAAGAGGAATATCTTTATTAGAAATTTTAGTTTATTTGTTCCTTTCAATTATAATTATAAGTATATCTACAAGTATTTTTATTAAAATACAAGAGACTTATTATAATTCTTTATTAGAAAATAAAAAGTTAAACTCTATAGTAGAAAGCTTTATATCTATAGAAAACATGGCTAAAAGCGAAGAAGTTATAAAAATAGAGTGTATAAATAATAATGTAAAGATATATTGCCAAAATGTTGATGAAATTATGGTTAAAGAGCTAAAGCTAAAGGATACTTCATTAATTGTAAATCATTATATTTATATTTCAGGAAGTTATTATACATATGGAAGTCCCAATACAATATTATTAAATGTTAATGATTTTTCAGCTGTAAAGAAAGGAAATTTAATTTATTTAAATTTAAAGATAAATAATGAAGATTATACTAAATGTATCTAAAGGGAAGGCATTTGCACTTTTAAATGTAATTTTAACATTAGCATTAATATCAGTTATTTTGCTTGGAATGTTTAAAATAATATCTGGTAATATAAGAAGAAATAAAATAATTAGGGAGGAATTATCAATTTACTCAACTAATTTTGAGGAAGACTTGTTAACAAAGGTGAATATTTATCTTAAAGAAGATAATTCATTATGTTTTATATTAATAAATGAAGATAAGGAAATTACAATAAATGAAAACTATAGAATTGATTATAATAAAGCAAAAAATAAAATAG
>JAAYPK010000005.1 GCA_012519845.1 Clostridiales bacterium | reverse complement strand
TCAATATCATTTTCTGTAAATAAAATCTTACTCATTAGCAACCTCCAATTATTGTTTTCATTATATAAAAAATATCTATAGACTTAAACACTTTTTTTATAAGTGTCTAGTCTATAGGTATCAGATTAAGATTCCTACTCTTTTTTTTTGGTATAATTAATAATAGTAAAATAAGGAGTAAAAATAAAATGATTACATTCGAACAAATAAAAAATGATAATGATATAAAAACCTATATTAAAAAAGCAGATGAATCTTTAATTGCCATGGGATATACAGAACATAGTTTTGCACATGTTACCAAGGTATCTCATACTGCTAAATACATATTAGATACATTAGGATATCCAAAAAGAGAAGGAGAATTAGCACAAATTGCAGGCTATCTTCATGATATTGGGAATATTGTAAATAGAGAAGATCATGCACAAAGTGGTGCAATAATGGCCTTTAGAATTTTAGATAAATTAGGTGCAGATGCGGCAGAAATAGCAACAATAATAACTGCTATAGGAAATCACGATGAAGGAACTGCAGTTGCTGTGAATTCAGTTTGTGCAGCACTAATTCTAGCAGATAAAACTGATGTAAGACGTAGCAGAGTAAGAAATAATGATTTTTCTACTTTTGATATTCATGATAGAGTTAACTATGCTGTTGTAAATTCAACTACAACAATAACAGAAGATAAAAAAACAATTGTATTGAAAATAGAAATAGATACGGAAATTTCTCCAGTTATGGACTATTTTGAAATATTTTTAGGAAGAATGTTACTTTGCCGTAAAGCAGCAGAGAAACTAAATATTAAATTCCAATTAATAATGAATAATCAAGTAGTATTATAACAAAAGTTTATGTTATAGTATTTTAGTGTTCCAAAAACAATATGAATAGTGTATAATTAATATTAATTAATAATAATTATCTAAAATATGTATAATTTGGAGGAGAAGAAATGAACATAATAAAAAGGGATGGAAGCGTTGTAGCTTTTGATAAAAATAAAATCAGAGAAGCAATTATAAAAGCAATGAAAAATGGTAGTGGGATTTATTTACCAGATATAGCAAAACTAATTGCTAGGGATGCAGAAAAGCATTTTATGCTTCAAGATGAAACTCCAACAATTTATATGATTGAAACCTATGTATATGATAGACTAGTTCATTATGGTCAAAATTTTACTGCAAAGGCATATGAAGGGTATAGAGCTGTACAATCATTTAAGAGAAATGTAAATACTACTGATGAAAGTATAATTGGGTTAATTAATAAGGTAAATGAAGATGTATTAAAAGAAAATTCAAATAAAAATTCAATAATAGCAGCTACACAAAGAGATCTTATTGCTGGTGAAGTATCAAAGGATATTTCTAGGAGAAGATTAATACCATCACATATTGTGCAAGCACATGATGAAGGAGCTATTCACTGGCATGACATGGACTATTCCCTGCAATCTATATTTAATTGTTGCTTAATAAATCTTGAAGACATGTTAGATAATGGTACTGTTATTAATGAAAAGCTTGTAGAAACACCAAAATCTTTTGGAACTGCATGTACTGTAACTACACAAATTATGGCTCAAGTAGCAAGTAATCAGTATGGTGGACAAAGTATAACAATTAAGCATTTAGCAAAATATTTAAGAGTTACATATGATAAATTCTATAAGTATTACATTGAAAAGTATAATAATGAAGAATTAGCAAGAGATTTAGCTTATGATATGGAAATGAAGGATTTAAAAGATGGTGTTCAAACTATAAGGTATCAATTATCCACTCTTCAAACAACTAATGGACAGTCACCTTTTGGGACAATTTATTTAGAAATTGAAGAAGGTCATGAATATGAAAAAGAAATGGCATTAATTTGTGAAGAAATGATTCGTCAAAGACTTGAAGGAATGAAAAATTATAAAGGACAAGAAATTGGTGAAGCTTTTCCTAAATTAGTTTATTTACTTGATGAATGTAATTCACTAGAAGGTGGAAAATATGATTACATAACTAAACTTGCAGCAAAATGTACGGCTAAAAGATTGGTGCCAGATTATCAATCTGCAAAAATTATGAGAATGAATTATGAAGGAAACACTTTCCCACCAATGGGATGTAGATCTCATTTAAGTCCTTGGAAAGATGAAAACGGAAATTACAAATGGTATGGTAGATTTAATCAAGGTGTTATTAGTCTAAACTTACCTCAAATTGGAATTATTGCAGGTAAGGATATGGAATTGTTTTGGGAATTGCTTGACCAAAGATTAGAGCTATGCAAGGAAGCCTTAATAGCAAGACATAACATGTTACTTGGAACATTATCTGATGTTTCGCCAATACACTGGCAACATGGTGCAATTGCAAGGCTAAATAAAGGAGAAAAAATTGATAAACTTCTTAATAATGGTTATTCCACTTTATCTTTAGGGTATGTTGGAGTTTACGAAATGGTTCAAGCAATGCTTGGAGTTAGCCATACAACAGAAGAAGGAGAAAAATTTGCATTAGATGTTTTAAATCACATGAAAGAAGCTTGTGAAAAATGGAAAGCTGAAACAGGATTAGGTTTTGGATTATATGGAACTCCAGCTGAAAATTTAATTTATAGATTCTGTAGGTTGGATAAACAAAGATTTGGAGAAATTAAAGATGTAACTGATAGGTTATATTATACTAACTCTTATCATGTTCATGTATGTGAAGAGATAGATGCATTTTCTAAATTGAAATTTGAATCACAGTTTCATAACATAAGTTTAGGTGGATGTATTTCATATGTTGAAGTACCAGATATGAGTAGAAATTTAGAAGCGGTTGAGCAATTAATTAATTATATTTATCACAATATACAATATGCTGAAATAAACACTAAACCAGATATTTGCTATAAATGTGGATATACTGGAGAGATTAAATTAGATGATGAATTAAATTGGTATTGTCCATCTTGTGGAAATAGAGATGAAGGTGAAATGCAAGTTATGAGAAGAACTTGTGGGTACATAGGAACTAACTTCTGGAATAAGGGTAGAACGGCAGAGATTGGCGATAGAGTGTTACATTTATAAGAGGTGATTTTTTTGAATTATGCAGAAATAAGAAAATTTGATGTGACAAATGGTCCTAATGTTAGAACAACCTTATTTGTATCAGGATGTACTAATAATTGTAAGGGATGCTTTAATAAAGATTTACAAGATTTTTCTTATGGATCAAAATGGACATCTGAAATTGAAGATAAATTCTTAGAATATGTGAAAAATGAAAATGTAAAAGGCGTAAATATTCTTGGTGGTGAACCAATGGAGCAGATTATGGATAATGATTTGTATAATTTGTTACAGAGAATTAAGAAAGATACTAATAAAGATATATGGCTTTGGACAGGTTTTCTTATAGAAGATATTCTTAAGGACGAGAAAAAAAAGAAGATCTTAAATTGTGTAGATGTTTTAATTGATGGAAGATTTGACATTAACAAACGTGACATAAGTTTAAAATATAGAGGATCATCAAATCAAAGAGTAATTGATGTAAAAAAAACACTAGTTGATGGTAACATTGTTACAATTATATAATGAGATATTTAAGGGAAATGTTGATAAACGTTTCCCTTAAATTATTTATTAATATATTCTTTAGGTTAGTTGAAATAAACTACTATACCAAGATATATATAATCGTAAGTTTTTTGTAGCAACACCCTTAAATTTATAACCAATCCATGAAAGAAAATTATTATAATATGAAAAAATATCTGGGATTTTATTGTTGTATATTTTTTTACTTTTATTAAAGTTTTTCCTGATTACTTGTATATATCTATTATTTGATCTCAAAATTATGGAATAAGGATGAATATTCTTTGCGATAAAGTTATGAATTAATTTTATACAAATTTGAGTATAATGAATTTTCATTGAATAATTATCAAATGAGTCAATTGCAATAGTTAATGAAAGTTTATTAGCTGGTATATAAGGATTACGGCTACCTTTTCTATTTTCCTTCAAAGGTCTATTTTGAATTCCAATATTATTTCTAAGTATGTTTTTATTATTTTCTTTCCAAAAAGTAAGTATTTTATGGCGCCATGAAAACGCACTTGCAATATTTATTTGTAAAAGAGATGATATTTCAAGTAAGCAATGATTTGGCATTATATTTATATATTTTTTCCATAAAAATAAGGGCTTTTTTGTGTAACTCCATGGTTTTTTAGTGTAAGAAGTAAAAGTTTTATAGCATTCTAAACACTTATATCTTTGTCTTTTATTATATTTTCCATACTTAACTATTCTTTTATTTTTGCAATGTGGACAACAAGTAATTTTCATATCTTTAAAAATATTCATAAATACACCTCTATTATACAATATTGCCTAATTAATAGATTTTATTCAATGAGTATCAACATTTATCTTAAATATCCCATAATACAAACATTTAACAATAATTAACCTTATTCAAACAGGATACTAATGTTCTCCAGATATAATTCAAATAAAGGGGGAATAAATGTGAAAAGATTAAAAATTACAAAAATAATAACAAAAGCTTTAACTGGATTACTTGTAATCAATTTAATAAGTGAAGGGGGGCTTGTAATTAAAGCTACCGCAAGTACTGTAAATCTATCTTATGAAGATGGCTATGTTTTAGGAACAAATAATGAAGAAATAGATTTAGATTCTATAGTACTAGATAGTAATGCTGGGATAAAAGCAAGTGATTGCACAATAACAGATGCATCTGATAGTTTACAGGTGGAAAGCACGAAAATAATACCTACAGAAAGTGGAGTAAGCAAAATAACTTTTGAGAAAGATGGAGAATCTATAGAACTATTAGTTTTATCAAAATCTGTAGATGAAGATGAATATGTTATATATAGTGAAAATTTCGATGAAATAAAAGATGGTACAATGCCAGAAGGATGGACTAGAACAGCAGGAAGTACAGAATCAAAGGCAGCAGTTTATGATGGAGCTTTCATAATAGATGCAAAGGAATCTTCAGATAATCCATCAAGAGTATTATTACCTAAATATTTAAATAAATTTAGTAATTACAAAATTACTGCTGATGTAACACATCTTGAAGCAAATAATAATTCGAGATGGAATTCTATAACATATAGAGTGCAAGATGATCCAAATTACTACTATCAAATGGCTGTTAGACAAAATGCAACAGCAAGTAATGGTGTGGAATTTGCTCAGTGGACACTAAATAATAATTGGAATGTACCTGTTACAAATTCATATACTGAAGCAATTAGTGCTGATAAAATGTATAACTATAAGGTAATGATATATAAAAATAGGGTTCAAGAATATATAAATGATGCGTTAATGATAAATACAGACTTAGCTACTGAATATACTAAAGGTGGAGTTGGATTCCAAGCAAATGGAAGCAAAATGAAAGTTGATAATGTAAAAATAACTCTTCAAGAAAAAGACTTGCCTAAAACTGCTTCAGATAAATATGTGGATGTAAATGAAATTACCAATAATATTTCTATGGCACCAACAACAATATTAAAAATTAATAGTGTTAATGATGCAGATATATTAAATCAAAACACTTTGCCTGCTAATGGATGGCTTAAAATAAATAGCGATATAAATGTGATTAGTGAAAATGGTGAAAGATTATGCTCATTACCTGAAGCAATGGAATTAATGAGCGATAAAATAATTCCAGCAATTGAAGTTGAAGATGAAGAAGCAGTTACAAAATTAATAAACTATTTAAAAGAAAACGAGATAGAAGATGTTACAGTTATTTCAGAAAATCCAGAATTAATTAATAAAGCAAGAACTGAATATTCAATTCTAAGAGGGGTATTAAAATTTAGTGATACAGAAGTTCCAAGTGATGAAAGATTAATGGAAATACTAAAAGAAACAAATTCTTGTAAAGCTAAAATAGCTTTATTATCTTCAAAAGTTGTAAACAATTATGTGGCTGAATATCTTCAAGGTAGATTAATATCAGTTTGGACAGATAACTGCGATAATAATAATAAAGAAATACATACATCAATTACTTCTGGTGTAAATGGAATAGTTACAAATGATTTTGACAAAATTGTTAAAGCATTTTCTATTTATGAAAAAGGAACATTAGTAAGGGAACCGTTAATTATTGGTCATAGAGGAGTTCCATCTTTAGCACCTGAAAATACTATTGAAGGTGTTAAATTAGCTATCGAAAAAGGCGCAAATGTAGTTGAAAATGATTTATACTTAACAAAAGATAATGAAATTGTAATAATGCATGATGATAATCTAGATAGAACAACAACAGGTTCAGGATTTATTGAAAATTATACATTAGCAGAATTAAAAGAGTTTTATGCCAATAAGCAATTTCCTACTGAATATCCTGATGCAAAAATTCCTACTCTAAGAGAATACTTTGATTTGGTAAAAGGAACAGATATATTAATCTTTAATGAAATAAAAACTTCTAATCCTAATATTATACCAGCTTTAAAGGCTTTAATAGAAGAATATGGAGTTGAAGAAAATTGTGTTACAATTTCATTTAATGGAGATCAAATAAAAAGAACAAATGAACAGATTCCTTGGATTTCAGCAGGATACTTAAATGGAATATCAGGAACAAGTGCGGATACAAAAGCGGCAACAAGAAACATATTAAATAATACTCAAAAATTCACATCAACTTATAATCCATCTTATGGATGTGTTAATAGTAATATTTTAGAAGAGTTAAAACATAGGGGAATGACAGCATGGCCTTGGACATATAATAACTATGATGCTTTCAAAAATCACTTCAAAATGGGTGTTTACGGATTAACAACAAATTACAGTCAATGGAGTTATAACTTAGTTACAGATATAAATATAGAAAATAATAATTACAATCTTAAAAAAGGTGACTCAATAGATATTAAAGCTACAGGAAATACTTATGGTAGAAAAACTATTGATATTGATACAGATATAGTTCCAATTGAGAATGATAATGTTATAAATATTGATGGAAATAAAGTAACCGCAGAAAAGGCTGGAGAAGCATTAGTTATGTTAAAAACGAGAGTATACTTCAATGATGGAGATAGCTATCAAATATATAGTGAACCGATTAGTGTAAATGTTGAAGAACCTGTATACAAAGATCTTGTAATAAATGATTTTGAGACAAGTGAGAAATCAGGAGTTAAGTTAGGAAAAACAATTAATCTATCTGGATTAGCTCAGGGAGAAGGAAATCTTCAATATAGATTTGTTGCAGTTAGTGGTAATTATAAAGAAGTAATTCAAGATTTCAATGATAACAATGAAGTTCAATGGACACCTAAGAAAGATGGGAAGTATAATATATACTTAGTAGCTAAAGATGAAACTGGAAGAACTGTTCAAAAGAGAATAAGCAGCTATATTGTTAAAGGAAAAGAATTAAATTTATTTGAAATTAATATTGATAAGGCACAAACAAAAGTTGGTGAACCTATTACTATTATAGGCAATGGTGCTGGTACTGGAAAAGTTAAATACAGATTTGTTGCAGTTAGTGGAAGTTATAAAGAAGTAATTCAAGATTTTACTGAAGTAAATAAAATTAATTGGACACCTAAAAAAGCAGGTAAATACAATATTTATGTTGTTGTTAAGGATGAAACAGGAAAATCAATTACAAGAAGAGTAGAAAATTATGCTGTTGATGAATCACAAGCAATTAATATTGATAATGTATCATTCAAAAATAATGATAACTATATTAAAATAAACACAGATGCATATTCATCACAAAAATTACAATATCAATATTTAATTAATGATATAAGTACTAACAGTTTTAGTTTTAAAATACTTAGAGATTATTCAGAGGATAGTACTGTAAATTGGATTCCAGAAAAGAATGGTACATATGCTATTTGGGTAAATGTCAAAACAGAAAATGGAGATTCAATGTTTAAAATAGTTAGCTATACAGTAAAATAAAAATATTTGGTCCCTATAGAGAAATTACCTATAGGGACTATTATTTTAGAATGAATAAGGGCTTGTCTTATATATCATAGAGTGGATAATGTACCAATTATCCGATCTAAAAAATGGTACTATATCATGATTTATGTTATCTTCGGAAACATCAGTATTATCTTCAATACCTGTATCAAAATTTATGATAACCTTTTCTGCTTGAGGAATAACTTTTGCTGAAAGGTTAGGACTTTTTGGTTCTTCTTGAGTTGGCTCAACTGGCATAACATCATATTCATATAAGTTATAAGTTTCTATAATATTTACTAATGCATGAGAATAATTAGGTGCCGTAGCATATCCACAATTATATATAGCAATACACGCCTCCTGATAATTAGAAGCAGAGGTTACAGATTTATATCTATCTGTAGACAACAATTTACTATGATCTCTAATACTTTCATTAAAAGAAGAATAAGCTTTAAAATTTGCATTAATATACACATAAGAGCCTTTTATATACTCCTTAGTAGCAATACTGATTATAGGTCCAGACCAATCATTATATGCCTTAATACCAAATAGATTATTACCGTTTTTAGATAAGCTTGATTTTCCCCAAGAGCTTTCTAAAATAGCTTGAGATATAGTTAAGCTAGGTAAAATGTTAAACTTTTTATAGCTTTTAATGGCCTCATCTTTTATTTCTAAAATAAAAGCCTCCTGATCGTTTGTAGTATTAGCCTTCACATTTAATGGCTGTAATCCTAAAAAAGCCAATATAGTAATGAACATTAGGATCCAATTCCTTTTTTTCATAAGATAAACTCTCCTTTTTCTTTATTTCCACTAATAATGTGTGGATTAAAATTAATCAAATTGAGTATATCCAGTATTTTACAATATAAAAACAAATTTGTAAAGATATGGAAGTGATATTTTTTTAAATTTATCTTAATAAAAAAAGCAGAACCTAGAAATAATAGGCTCTGCACATGTGAAATTATTTAGTTAATATTTTAAATTTTATTTTTGTTGATATATAATTAATAAAATCTCTTCCGATTTCCTTATTGACCTTAATATTCATATATAGTGAATTAGTACCAATTGAAATTAAAGTATGTTTTCCATTTTTAGTAGAAGTTATTTCAATTGAAGTTAAATTCGAATAAGGAATTTTTTTACCAGCTATTATTAAGTAATTATTAAAACAATATAGTTTTCTATAAGTAATAATGTAAATTAAACAAAATACAATTAAAGTTACAAAATAAATTATATGCATCTTGTTATAGTCATTAATAAAATTAAAAACTGAAATTGGAGTTATTATAACTGCGAAAACTAAGAAAAAATATTGTACCCAAGAAGTAAATGTTATATTTTTCTCTATTTCAGATTTTTTTAAGTGAACTTCTGTGAAATACTTATATAAGTAAAATAAACTTAATAATACAAAAATTAAAGCTATGATTAATACCATAATAAAAAGATACCCCCTATATAATTACTACTATGATTATACTATTATTTTGATAATTTATCTATAATTGTAATGATTTCCTCTATTTTTTCTTTAGGGTCATCTTTTTCAAATGATTCTTTAACACATGATTCTATATGAGCATGGAGTATTTCTTTATTTGTCTTTCGTATGAGTGCTTCTGTTGCCATAAGTTGATTAGAGATATCTATACAATATCTATCATCTTCAACCATTTTTAATATTCCATCTATTTGACCTTTTGCAGTTTTAAGTAATCTACTAATTTTCTTCTTATCAGCTTTCATAATAGTCTCCTAATTTAATCTATTTTAGTTACTGTATATCCAGCATCTTCAACATTTCTCTTAAATACCTCATCAGGGATTTCACTATTAAATTCAACAGTAGCTAATTTATTCTCTAAAGATACAGTAGCTTTAACACCTGGTATATTATTTAAGGCATCTGATACTCTTCCTGTGCAATGAGAACACATCATTCCATCAATATATATAGTTTTTTTCATATTAACAACTCCTTTATTCTTTGAATTATATTTAAATAATTTTAATCTTAAGGCATTTGTAACTACAGATACTGAGCTTAAGCTCATAAAAGCAGCAGCAATCATAGGGTTCAATTTAAATCCAAATAGTGGATAGAATATACCACAAGCTATTGGAATTCCAATAATGTTATAAATAAATGCCCAAAATAAATTTTCCTTAATATTTTTAATTACAGCTTTACTTAATTTATAAGAAGTAAAAGCGTCAACTAAATCACTTTTCATTAAAATCACATCAGCTGATTCAATAGCAATATCAGTTCCAGCACCTATGGCAATACCAACATTTGCTTTCATAAGGGCAGGGGCATCATTTATTCCATCACCTATCATGGCAACATTTTTACCTTCTTTTTGTAATTTTGCAATTACTTTTTCTTTATCATTTGGTAGTACTTCAGAAATAACATTATTAATGTCTAATTCATTTTTTATAGCTTCTGCAGTTAGTTTATTGTCACCAGTTAGCATAATAACTTCTATTCCTTCATTTTCAAAATCTTTTATTGCTTTTTTACTTGTTCTCTTAACTACATCTGCTACTACAATTATACCTAAAATTTTATCAGTTGTTGCAAAAAATAATGGAGTTTTCCCTTTTTTTGCAAATTCATTAGAAATACTTTCAAAATTATCTAAAGGTATATTATTATTTTTCATAAATTTAATATTACCTGCATAATAAGCTGTGTTATCAATAGCACCTTCAATACCATATCCTATAATGGCCTTAAAGTTTGTTACTGTATTTAAAACAATATTTCTATTATTAGCTTCATTAACAATAGCATCACCTAATGGATGTTCAGATGGCTTTTCAATAGAAGCTGCTATTTTAAGCAATTCATTTTCTGTAATTCCAGAAGAACATATAATATTTGTTACAGAAGGATTACCTTCAGTAATAGTACCAGTTTTATCAAGGACTAAGGTATCTATAGAATGGAGTGTTTCTAAGGCTTCAGCATTCTTAATTAAAATACCATTTTCAGCTCCTTTACCTGTTCCAACCATAATTGCTACAGGGGTAGCTAATCCTAATGCACAAGGACAAGAGATAACAAGAACTGAAATTCCAATAGATAGAGCAAATTCAAAATCATATCCAAGTAAAAGCCAAATTATAGTTGCAAGAACTGCTATAGTAATTACAATAGGAACAAAAATTCCACTTACTTTATCAGCTAATTTAGCAATTGGTGCTTTAGAGGAACTTGCTTCTTCTACTAATTTAATAATTTGAGCTATAGTTGTATCATCACCAAGTTTTGTTGGTTTAAATTTAAAAGAACCAGTTTTATTTATTGTGGCTGATATAACTGTACTGCCTTCTTTTTTAGAAACTGGAATACTTTCTCCTGTTAATGCAGATTCATCAACATAAGAATTTCCTTCTAATACGATTCCATCAACTGGAATTCTCTCTCCAGGTTTTATTACTATAATATCTGATAAAGAAATGTCAGAGGAGTTAATAGTAATTTCTTTATTATCTCTAATTACAGTAGCAGTTTCAGGAGTCAGGTTAATAAGTTTAGTAATTGCTTCCGAAGTTTTTCCTTTTGAACGTGTTTCTAAATATTTTCCAAGAGTAATTAATGCTAAAATCATTGCAGCAGATTCAAAATATAAATTCATTGAAAAATCATGAACCTGATGAATTTTATTATTACCTAAAAGATATCCAATTTTATATATTGAATAAATTCCATAAATAACTGAGGCTGAAGAGCCTATAGCAATTAAAGAGTCCATATTAGGGGACCTTCTAAATAAACTCTTAAAACCTACAATAAAGAATTTTCTATTAACATACAATATAGGTAATGAAAGCAACAATTGAGTAAAAGCTAATGCAATAGCATTTTGTGGCTCATGCAAGAAATCTAGGAATTTCAAGCCAAGCATATTTCCCATTGAAACATACATTAGTGGTATTAAAAAGACAAAGGAAATAATTAATCTATTTTGCATATTTTTTAATTCTATATTTATATCTGAAGTAGGATTTTTAGTTTTAACATTTTCTTTTTCAAAAAGAGAAGCACCATAGCCACTTTTAGTAACAGCTGAAATAATATCATCTTCAGAAAGTTTATCTTTGTCAAAATCAACTTCCATACTATTTGTAAGTAAACTAACATTTACAGAATTAATACCATGTAATTTTGACACATCTTTTTCTATATGTGTTGAACAAGCTGAGCAACTCATACCTGTTATTTTAAATTTTGTTTTCATATATACACCACCTTATTACTATACCCCTGGGGGGTGTCTCAATTATATGATAATATTTATCATCTGTCAAATATAAATTAATTGACACAAATTATATAAATATGAAATAATTATATAATATATAAGGGGGAGTTATGGAAAATCATATTTATTGGTTAAGATTAAATAATAAAGATTCTGATGAATATTATGAAACAGTGAAAGTAGTATCAGACAAAGTGCTACAAGAAGCTATTAAAATTTCTAATGATTTCATCAATGAATATATGGAATACATAAATAACAACAAAATTGAATACTTAAGATCATTTAATGAATATTTCATTGAGATGGTATTAATAGGGGTATTGATAAAAGAATATAGAGAATTTGGTAGTTCATATAATAGTATATTAAGTCCAGTATTTTTTCTTTTAAATAAAATGAGAAATAAACCTAATATAAAAAATGGTGTAGATAGAATTAGGGGAGTGTTAAATTACAATATATTAATTAATAAGAAAAGAGTTACTGAGGAATATAGTTTAAAGGATCTTAAAAAGACTATTAATTGGTTAAAGGCTACTAATGATTTTAATGAGGAAGTAATAAGAATTGTTAATTGGGAAAAATATTTACTTAATAAAAGCAAGGAATATGGTAATAAGTTAATAAATGCTTCAATAGAATTAAGTAATATAATCTACAATAATGGTGAAAAGCATTTAAAGAAATATTTAATCAATGTAGATGAATATCTGAAAGTATATAAAAAAAATCATATAAACAAAGAGGATGTTATATATTGTGGTAAAGGTATTCTTCAATATTATTTTAATATGATTTGTGCAGAAATAATGAATAATGTATATAAGGATGCTTTTAGGGATACAGAAGAAAAATATATTTTTTTACCAACTTGTATGAGAAGAAATGAAAATAGTTGTAATGCTAAAAAAACCGAGAATGGGTTACAGTGCATTAATTGTAATCCTGAATGCAATGTTAATAAGCTAAGTAAAAGATTTAGTAATGAAAATATTAAGTTTTATATTATTCCACATGAAAACATGTTGTTTAAACTAAAATCTAAGGATAGTAAAAGAGGAGTAATAGGAGTTGCTTGTATAACTAACTTAATAAGTGGTGGATTTAAAGCTTTAAGGCTTGGGTATATTCCACAATGCATATTATTAGACTATTGCGGTTGCAGCAATCATTGGTATAATAAACATATAATGACAGATATTAATTGGAACAGAATAGATAATCAATTATATTACAAAAAAGTGGGGGATCAAGATGAAGAATAATGATGAAGAAGTAATATGGAAGGATAGAAAGAGATTTTGTGGACTTCCTATATCATTTACAAAATACTCAGTTAAGAATAATAGGCTATATAACAGTGTTGGATTATTATCAAGTAAAGAAAATGAAATTTTACTTTATAGAATTTTAGATTTTAAATTAGAGATAACATTAATAAATAGAATTTTTGGAGTTGGAACAGTAACTATTTATACTTGTGATAAGACTGATAAGGAATTAAAACTAGTAAGAATAAAAAATCCTAAAAATGTTAGAGATATGCTTAGTAAAATGGTAGAGGAGGCAAGAGGAAAATTAAAAATAAAGGGTAAAGAAATTTATGGAGCAGCTGATAGTGATTCTTATGAAGAATTAGTAGACGAATAAAAAATAGTGGATAATATTTTTATGTAACCTGAAAAAATACAAGGAATATAAAAAATTATCCAACATTAATATCTTAGATAGTTTTTTAATTTAAATATACAGTATCTTTTTCTTTTTTACATCTGGTATCAAAAGGATTATTAATTAATGCTTTAGTAAAAAGGAAAGGATACTTGTTACTTAAAAATTTCATATATTGAACCCATTCTAAAGTAAGGAGCCTATAGCAAGTTTCAATATCAGATTTAAAATGTTGTAGCTCATAATCTTCCATTTTAACATTATATCTAGTTGCTAATTCTTCTTTAAGATGTAATATTGACATTAACATTTTTGCAAAATCTTCATTTTCAATAATGCAGCTATTTGTACTTAATGTTAATAACAAATCTTTATTATTATTAATAATTTCTTTTATTAAATTTAAATCAATTTTGTATATATCCACTATGTATTTATGAGTAAGGATATCTTTATTAAGTTTATCAAAAGAAATAACATCTAATGTATCTTCAGTAAAATCCTTTATGTAGTCATCACCAACAATAATTGAAGAAAGTAGTGATGTTCCAATTTCAGTATAGAAAATGCCAATTAGCATATTAACTCTTTCTTTTAAATAAATATGTTCCCTATTTATTAAATGTTTATCAATAATTAAAGTAGTAAAAAATACTTCCATTGGAATAAATGCAATATCAGCAAATAGAAATATTAATGTATGATGTAAATCTCTAAAAATTAAATAGTGAGCATAGTGAAGTATAATTGACAAGGAAATTAATAAAACACCGATAATTATAGTATTTTTTTTGTTTTTGCTCAAATTTATAGCCTCCTATATACTAATTATCTTTTTTATTATATTTAGAGGCAAGCATTAATGTCAATAAAAAATAAGAGCTATGCATATAGGTTTTATATCTATTGCATAACTCTTTAAATTACTATTTACATGTTAAGTTTTTTTATAGTGCTTTTGGTCCTCTTTCACCAGTTCTTATTCTTATACAATCTGTAACATCACTAATGAAAATTTTTCCGTCACCAACTTCACCAGTTTTGGCAGTAGCAATAATAATATTAATGATATCTTCTACTTTATCATCTTCTGCAACAATTTTAACTTCAACTTTTGGAAGAATATTAATTAATATTTCCGAACTTCTATAATATTCAGTCCATCCCATTTGTTTTCCACAACCCATAACTTGTGAAATAGTAATTCCTGACACATTTGCTTTTCTTAATGCGTCCTTTAACTCTTCTAACACATTTGGGCGAATAATAGCCTCAATTTTTTTCATAATAGCCCCTCCTTTAATCAAGACCCATAAATGATGGGTAAGCTGTTTCATTGTGCTCAGATAAATCTAATCCATTTAATTCTTCTGATGGTTCAACTCTAACTTTCATAATCTTATTTATTACTTTCATTATAATAGTTGTCATTACAACTGCAAGAACTATAGTTATAATAATACTAATTATTTGGGCTATAAATAAACCAGTCTCTCCAAAGAATAGTCCATTTGTTGTAACAGCTTCATTTACAGTACTGTTTGCAAATAATCCTGTTGCAATACCACCCCAAATACCACCAATACCATGGCATCCAAAAGCATCTAAAGAATCATCATAACCAAACTTATTTTTAACAACTGACATAAAGAAGTAACAAATTGGGCTTACTAAGGCACCTATAATTAGGGAGCTCCAGATTGGAACAAATCCTGCACCAGGAGTTATAGCAACAAGACCAACAACTGCACCAGTTGCAGCTCCAAGTAATGTTGGTTTACCATGTTTTATTTTTTCTACAAGCATCCAAGATAATAATGCTGCAGCAGCAGAAGTATTTGTAGTAAGGAATGCATGGACAGCTAAAGAACCAGAACCTAATGCACTTCCTGCATTAAATCCAAACCATCCAAACCATAATACTGCTGCACCTAATAATACAAATGGTATATTGTGAGGTTTTGTTGGAAGCATGCCATATCCTTTACGTTTACCTAAAATAATACAAGCAACTAAACCAGATACACCGGAACTAATATGAACAACGTTACCACCTGCAAAGTCTAAAGCACCAAGTTCTTTTAGAAATCCACCATCACCCCATACCATATGAGCTAAAGGATAATATACTAAGAATGACCAAGCAGCAATAAATACTACTAATGAAGAAAATTTCATTCTTCCAACTAAAGATCCTGTAATTAAAGCACATGTGATTATAGCAAACATCATTTGAAATGCAGCAAATAATGTTTCGGGAATAGTTGATGCATAAGTAGCGTTTGCTCCTGTACTTACCCCATTAAAAAATAAATAATTTAGTCCTCCTATAACACCTCCATGATTTGTACCAAAGGATAATGAATAACCAACTATTATCCAAAGTACAGATGCTAACCCGCATATAAAGAAAGAAGAAAGCATTGTATTTAACACATTTTTTCTTCTAACCATACCTCCATAAAAGAAGGCTAATGCTGGTGTCATTAAAAATACTAGTGCTGCACATATAAGCACGAAAGCACTATCACCAAAATTAATTTCCATTTTTACCACCCTTTCTTTTTACAAACAAAAAAGGAGATAATAAAGGGTATGCATAACCCATTTATTATCTCCGTTGATAATATTGTTTATAATGTATTATATTAGTATAATGTATTAGAAATGTCAATAAAATTTTCAATATTTTTTAAGTTGATTTAAAAAATATTTAAAATCATATAATATATTTATTACAGCTATAAAATGGAGTAATATATATCATATAGATAGGAGTGTATTTTTATGAATAGAACAAAAGGTATTATTTTAATTATTATTTCAGCTTTTGGTTTTGCAGTTATGAATGCTTTTGTTAAACTATCAGGTGAATTACCAACTTTTCAGAAAGCTTTTTTTAGAAATCTAGTTGCGGCAATAATTGCCTTGGTATTTATAGTGAAAAATAAAGAAAGTTTTTTAGGTAAAAAATCAAGTCAGAAATTATTATTGCTAAGATCAATCTGCGGAACAATAGGAATTCTTTTTAACTATTATTCTATAGATAAATTAAAATATTTATCTGATGTAACAATGCTTAATAAACTAAGTCCTTTTGCAACAGTAATTTTTGCCGCTATATTCTTAAAAGAAAGAATTAATAAAAAACAAGGTATTTCATTAATAGTTGCATTTATAGGAGCATTATTTATTATTAGACCTTCCTTTGATTTGGATGTTATGCCAGCAGTTACTGGAGCTTTAGGAGGAGTACTTGCCGGTGCAGCATATACATGTTTAAGGCCTCTTGGGAAAATGGAAAATCATTACACAATAATATTTTATTTTTCAACATTTTCATGTATTGTAATGTTACCATTTATGATAAGTTCCTATGAGCCTATGACTATAATTCAATTAATATATTTAGTTTTAGCAGGAGTCTTTGCAAGCTTAGGTCAATTTGGAATTACGTTAGCATATAAATATGCACCAGCAAAAGAAATTTCAATATTTGATTATACTAATGTGATATTTTCAGCTTTATTAAGTATTTTAATATTTGGAGCAGTACCTGATTGTACAAGTATTACAGGATATATAATTATATTCCTTGCATCATTATACACATTTATGGAAACAAGGAAGGTTAAATCCTAAACAATAAAAAAAGGACTTCATAAAAAGAATAATTCTTTTTATGAAGTTCTTTTGCTTACAAAAACCATAATTTGTCTAGTTATAGTAGAAATCAAAATAATACCAAGTGCTAGGGAGCCTGCACTTGCTAGTGCATTAAATCCAGTTTCTAAAGAAGATTTAAAATTTCCTGTAATAGCTTCATACATTGTATAGTACATAAGTGACCCAGGAACTAAAGGGATTATTGCAGGAACAATAATACTTGTTACTGGAGTTTTAAGTATTCTTGCCATTACTTCTGAATAAATACTAAGTCCTAGTGAAGCTAAAAACAAAGATATCAGATCTGAATGATTAAATGATAAAGCAAAGGAGTATATAAACCATCCTAAGCCACCACCTATAGAGGCAGATATTAATTTTTTTCCTTTAATGTTAAAAATAATCCCAAAACCAAAGGTGGCAGCAATTGAAAATAAGCTATTTATTATCATATTTTACCTCCTAATAAACTAATCCAAAATGACAAAACTGAACCAATACCAACAGCTATAGCTATAGCAACTAAAATTGCTTCACAAACTTTGGTTACTCCAGCTAATAGATCGCCAGCAATAATATCTCTTACAGCATTAGTTATTGCAAGGCCAGGTACTAAAAGCATTATGGAACCAATTATAGTACTATCAAAATTAATATTAATACCAATTTGCTTTGCAACTAATGCTAAAATAGCAGTTATTCCTCCACAAATATAATTCTTAAAAAAATCATTTATTGATAATTTTCGAAATGATTCGCTAGTGAGACTAATAACAAACCCTATAATAAAAGATGTAATAAAGTCAAATAAACCTCCACCGAAAATAATAGAAAAAGAACCAGCAGAAATTGCAGAAAAAAAGTATAGTATTTTTGAGTTGTATTTTGGTTCCTTATCAATGTCATTAAGTAATGAATAAAAATTATCCAAAGAAATACTATCGGAAATTATGCTTCTTGATAAAGCATTTATATTATGAACTTTATCTAAATTTACAGTTCTTTTAGTAATTCTTTTAACTATAGATGCAGAATTATTATTATGATATAAGGATACCATTATTCCTGTAGGAGTAGCAAAGGCATCACAAGTATTAACTCCATAAGAATAACAAATTCTAGTTATTGTATCTTCAACTCTATATATCTCCGCACCATTTTCAAGTAATATTTTACCAGCATATGTTGAAACATATAGTAATTTATCAAGATCCATAAAGTCACCTCATTTTTAGTAGAATTAATACAAGTATTATATCATAAGAATATAATTTTACTTGTTAAAAAAAAGAATTTTGTTTATACTATTTCTAAGGATGATAGAAAGTATTTACTATCAAATATAATAAAAAATTTCGGGGTGATGAAATGGACTTTAATAATTTATCAAAATATGACAAAGAAGTATATGGGTTTATGGAAAAAGAACTTAAAAGACAACAAAAAGGAATTGAACTTATTGCATCTGAAAATATTGTAAGTAAAGCCGTTATGGAAGCTATGGGTTCATATTTAACTAATAAATATGCTGAAGGTTATCCAGGAAAAAGATATTATGGCGGATGCTATGTAGTTGATGAAATTGAAGATATAGCAATTAATAGAGCTAAAGAATTATTTGGCGCAGAGCATGCGAATGTTCAAGCTCATTCAGGTTCACAAGCAAATATGGCAGTATATTTTACTGTTTTAAATCCAGGTGATACTGTTCTTGGAATGGACTTAAGTAATGGTGGACATTTAACTCATGGCGCTCCTGTTAATTTCTCAGGAAAATTATTTAACTTTGTTTCTTATGGATTAGATAAAGAAACAGAAACTATTGATTATGATAATGTTAGAAAGCTTGCATTAGAACATAAGCCTAAATTAATAGTAGCAGGTGCAAGTGCTTATCCACGAATTATTGATTTTGCAAAATTCAAAGAGATTTGTGATGAAGTAGGAGCATTATTTATGGTAGATATGGCTCATATTGCAGGGCTTGTAGCAGGAGGAGTTCATCCTTCACCAGTTCCATATGCTGATTTTGTTACAACTACTACTCATAAAACATTAAGAGGACCAAGAGGTGGATTAATACTTTGTAAGGAAAAATATGCAAAAGATTTAGATAAAAATATTTTCCCTGGAATGCAAGGTGGCCCATTAATGCATATAATTGCAGCTAAAGCTGTATGTTTAAAAGAAGCATTAGATGATAGCTTTAAAGATTATGCAAAGCAAGTAGTTAAGAATTGTAAAGTCCTTGGAGAAGAGCTTACAAAAAGAGATTTTAAATTAGTATCAGGTGGAACAGATAATCACTTAATATTAGTTGATTTAAACAATAAAGATATAACAGGTAAGGAAGCAGAAAAGTTATTAGATACTATAGGAATAACATTAAATAAAAATACTGTTCCTAATGAAACAAGAAGTCCATTTGTAACTTCAGGAGTAAGAATAGGTACTGCTGCAGTAACAACAAGAGGATTTAAAGAAGAGGATATGGTAGAAATTGCTGCAATTATTGATGAAGCTATAAAAAATAAAGATGGGGATTTATCATCATTAAAGTTAAAAGTAGAAGCTTTATGTGATAAACATCCACTTTATGAATAAGAACTAGATTATTAAATACTATAAAGTCGGCTTTTGTAGCCGGCTTTTATTCTTTATAAAATTACATAAATGGTCAAAATGTAATAACTTACTAACTAAAGAATAAAAAGTTATAGAAAATATTGACACTTACTAAATGGTATAGTATACTATATATAAAGTTATAAAAAAACTTATAAAATATTATTTTATTAGGGGAGATGTAATATGGAATTAAAAAAAATCAAAACAATTATTTTGGGAACTCTAATTGTTATAGTGATAGGAGGAACTGCTATAGGCAGTGTAACAAAGGTTCCAGCAGGTAGTACAGGCATAAAAATAAGAATGGGGGCAGTGCAAGATGCATCATTAAAAGAAGGACTTAATTTCAAATTACCTTTTATAGAAAAAGTAATTCTAATGGACAATAGAACGCAAATTGTTACTGTTGATGGAAATAGTGCAAGTAAAGACTTACAGACTGTAGACAATTCAATAGCAGTTAATTTTAGAATTAATCCTGAAAAATCTGCATATTTGTATAAAAATGTTGGAGTAAATTATATAAATACAATTATTACACCAGCAATACAAGAATCAACGAAAAGTGTAATTGCACAATATACTGCTGAAGAGTTAATTACAAAAAGAACTGCAGTAGGAGAAGGAATTAAAAAGGAATTAATTGATAAGGTTGAGAAATACGGAATTGGAATAGAAAATTTAAATATTGTTAATTTTCAATTTTCAGAAGAATTTAATAAAGCTATAGAAGCTAAACAAACAGCTCAACAGAATGCTTTGAAAGCACAAGAAGATTTATCTAGAATTGAGATAGAGGCAAAACAAAAAATAGCAGCTGCAGAAGGTGAAGCAAAAGCCAATGAATTGTTATCACAATCTATTGATGAAAATGTTATAAAACAAAGATTTATAGAAAAATGGGATGGTAAGCTTCCATCTGTAACTGGATCTAATGGAAATATGTTTGATATTTCTTCAATTTTAGAAAATAAATAATAATAGCCCCTCATATATTATATTAATAATATATGAGGGGAAAATTATGAGGAAAGATAAATTATTAAATATATATGCTAATTCTGAAAGAATTAAATTTAATAATGAAAATAAAATAGTAATTATGAGTGATGTTCATAGAGGAGATGGAAGTTATTCAGATTCTTTAATAGGTAATCGTAACATATATTTTGCCGCATTAAGTCATTATTATAAAGAAGACTTTACATTAATTGAAGCCGGTGATGGGGATGAGTTATGGAAAAATAAATCTTATATTGATATTGCATATAATTATAAAGGGATTTTCAGAATGCTAAATTTATTTAAGAGAGAAAAAAGGTTATATTTGATTTATGGTAATCATGATGAAAAGAAAAGTTCAAAAGATTTTCTAAATAAGCAAATAAAAAAACTTCAGAATGTTTCAGAGTATTTTGGTAAAGATTTTATCAATTTAGTTAAAGATATGGAAATGAAAGAAGGTCTAGTATTAAATTATACACCTATAAATAAGGAAATTTTAATAGTACATGGGCACCAAGTGGATTTTATGAACTACGAAATGTGTTTAGTAAGTAGATTTCTAGTTCGATATATTTGGAGGTTTATGGCTGGGATTGCAGGCTTTAAAGAGCCAACAAGTCCAGCAAACAATTATAAAAAGGGAGGAATTATAGACGAAAAGCTTGAAAAATGGACAAAAGACAACAATATTTGTATGATTTGTGGACATACTCATAAAAGTAGATTTCCTAAAGTAGGAGAAGGACTATATTTTAATGATGGGTGTTGTGTTTTACCATATTCAATGAGTACTATTGAAATAAATAATGGTATAATATCATTAGTAAAATGGTCAACCTACGTAAAAGAAGATGCATCTTTATATATAGCAAGAAACATAATTGGTGGTCCTGAAAGATTGGAAGGGTATTTAAAGAATACAAGGTGAAATAATGAAATTTTTTGATTTACACTGTGATACAGCAAGCAAAATATATTATGAAAAACAGAGTTTACTTTCTAATTCTCTAAGTGTTGATATAGAAAAATTAATAAAAGGTAAGTCTTTAGGTCAAGTCTTTGCCTTTTTCATTGATATTGGAAATCACAATGATCCCTATGATGAATTTATGAAAATCTATAATAATTTTATTGAAGAATATAATAAAAACAAAGATAAAATTAAAATAATAAATAATTATGAAGATATAATTTTCTCAAAAGAAAAAGTTTTAGCATTATTATCCATAGAAGAAGGAGAAGTGCTTCAAGGGAATATTGATAATATAAAAGAATTATTTAAATTAGGTATAAGGATAATTACATTAACATGGAATTACAAGAATACAATTGGATATCCTAATTATAACTATATTTATAAGGAAAAAGGTCTTACTGAGTTTGGTAAAAATGTTGTAGAGGAAATGGAAAAACAAAAAATTATAGTGGATTCATCACATTTATCAGATGCTGGGTTTTGGGATTTAATTAATATATGCAAGAAACCATTTATAGCAAGTCATTCAAATTCTAGGGTTATAAAAGAACACCCACGGAATTTAACAGATGAAATGATTAAAAATTTAAGTGATAAAGGTGGCGTAATGGGATTAAATTTTTGTGCTGATTTTCTTGGGTTTAGTAAAATAGCAACTATAAATGATATGATTCTTCATATTAAACATATAAAAAATGTTGGAGGAATTGATGTTATAGCATTAGGAACAGATTTTGATGGAATAGAGAACTCTGTAGAAATTAAAAATATAAGTGAAATGGATAAGTTATCCTATGAACTTAATAAAAATGGCTTTACAGATGATGAAATTGAAAAAATCTTTTATAATAATGTATTAAGAGTTTTTAAAGATACACTCTAATAAATATAAATCAACATTTATCTAAAATAGATTGTAGAGTTTTAAAGATATACTTTTACAATTATAAATCAACATTTATCTAAAATAGATTGTAAGGAGAAATTATGAATAAATTAACAGGTAAAATAGCAATAGTAACTGGAGCCTCAAGAGGGATTGGAAGAGCAATTGCCATAAATCTTGCAATGGAAGGAGCTTCAATTGTAGTAAATTATTCTAAAGATAAGGAAGGAGCAAAGGAGACTGTTGAGAAAATAAAAAAAATAGGTGGTACAGCAATAGAAATAAAAAAGAATATCTCTTCATATAAAGAAACAGAAGAATTAGTAAAAGAAGTAATAGACACCTTTGGCAAAATTGATATATTAGTAAATAACGCAGGAATAAGCAAAATTGGACTTTTTATGGATGCTACAAGGGAAGAAATTGACAATGTAATAAATACTAATCTTTTAGGAACAATGTATCTTACAAGAAACGTAATACCGTTTATGATAAATAAAGGTGGTAGCATTGTTAATATATCTTCTATGTGGGGGGAAGTAGGTGCTTCCTGTGAGGTATTATATTCAACTAGCAAAGGAGGAATTAATTTATTTACTAAAGCATTAGCTAAAGAAATGGCACCATCAAATATCAGAGTTAATGCAGTAGCTCCTGGTGTAATTGATACAAAAATGAATTCGTTTTTAAATAATGCTGAAAAGGAAGAATTAATAAATGAAATACCAATGGGAAGATTTGGACTGCCAGAGGAAATAGCAAAAGCAGTTGTATTTTTATGTAGTGATGATTCTAGCTATTTAACAGGAGAAGTAATAAAGATAGATGGAGGATATATATAAAAAAGCAGTATACCTACTAAGTTTGTAGAGTATACTGCTTTATATTTATTCAAAATCAGGATCTTCTTTTGGAATTGAGAATTCAAACTTAACAGCATTTTTTATGTTTTTTAAAGAATAGTTAAATCCATGAAGATCTAATAAATTCTTTACTATTGAAAGACCTAGTCCGGTACTATTAGTTTTTCTATTTCTTGATTTATCAACTTTATAAAATTTATTGAAAACTTTATCTAGTTCTTCATTTGCAATTTGAGTACCAGTATTAACAACAGAAATTACATAATTATCATTACATAAATTTATTGAAATTATTATTTTATTACCTTCTGCTGTATATTTTAAAGCATTTGTTATTAGATTTGTTAACACTTGCTCCATTTGGAATATATCTGCCAATACATAGGAATATTCAGTATTTTCATAAAATAAAAGCTGAAGATTTTTTTCGCTGGCTTCAGGAGAATGTTTTTTTACAAGCTTATTAATTAATCTATTTATATTAAAAACTTCAGGCTTTGGCTTAATTACTCCTGACTCTAACTTAGATAATTCAAGCATGTTAGAAACAAGTACTCCCATTTTTTTTGACTCATCAATTATAGTTTCAAGGTAAACAAGAGCATCTTTATCTTTTACAATACCATCTTTTATTCCTTCTGCATAACCTTCAATAATTCCAATTGGAGTTTTAAGTTCATGGCTTACAGATGCAATAAAATCTTTTCTCATAACTTCTAAATTTCTTTCTTTCTCAATATCCTTTTCAAGTTGCTTATTTTTATTTTTCAAGTCTTCAAGAGCATAATCTAAATTTGAAGATAAAAAATTTAATGTAGATGCAAGATTCCCTATTTCATCATTTCTATCTTCATTACATTGAGCTGAAAAATCCATATTGGACATTTTTTTAGCAACATTATTTATTATAATAAGTGGTTTTGAAATTAGATTTGAATAAATAGAGGACATAACAATTGAAATAATTACGAAGCCAATTGATATGTAAATATAAAATTCTGTAATAACACTTGAAGCTTCTTCAATAGGCTCTACTGATGAAACAGAAATAATAATAGCATCATTTCTGCTTGATAAAGAAAAAGCACTCATAACACCAATTTTTTTTGTACTACTACTTTTATTATAAAAAACAGTACTTGAAGGCTTATCATCATTAACTACTGTATCAATTAAATTTGAATTACTGCATATTTCAGAAAAATATGCTTCTAAAGCCTCTGATGCTTCTGTATCTTCTTTACTATATGGATTAGTAAAATACTTTAATCTATATTGTTTATCTGAATTTAATGTAAAAATTCCTATTTTTGAATTAGTTCTATTTTCAAAAGCAGACAAAGTATTTGCATAATTTTGAGTATTTAATTGATAAGAATAAAAATCTTTAAAAGTAGATAACTCTTTAATTAATTCATCTTGCTTTTTTTCTTCATAGAAAATTTGAAAGAAAAGAACTTGAAAAAGCATTGTTAATCCCATCATAAGAAGCAGTATAGATAATGTTATTACAAATAATCTTTTAGATAGATTATATTTCATTTACTTCACCTCAAATTTATAACCGCTTCCTCTAACAGTTACAATATAATTTGACTTATCTTTAAGCTTTTCTCTAAGTCTTTTAATATTAGTGTCAACAGTTCTAATATCCCCATAGTAATCAATACCCCAAACATTATCTAAAATATTATCTCTACTTAAGGCTATTCCTTCATTAGAAGTTAAATAAATAAGAAGATCATATTCTTTAGGTGAAAGGGGAAGTATTTCATCGTCAACTTTAACTTCCTTAGATAATTTATTTATAATAAGACCATTAAAATCTTGAGTACTGGAATCTACTTCATCTCGAGACCTTTTAAGTAGCGCTCTGACTTTAGCCATTAATACTTTTGGACTAAAGGGTTTAGTCATATAATCATCTGCACCATAATCATAACCTTGAAGTTTATCTTCTTCTTGACCTTTAGCCGTTAATAAAATAACAGGAACAGTAGAAACTTCACGGATTTTATCTAAAACAGTCAACCCATCCATTACAGGCATCATTATATCTAATATAATTAAATCTATTTTATTATCCTTAAATACATTTAAAGCAATTTCCCCATTTTCAGCTTCAAAAACACCGTAACCTTCTTTAAATAAATAATCTCTAAGTAAAAATCTAATTCTAATTTCATCCTCTACAACAAGAATATTCTTTTTCAAAATATCGCCTCCTTATAAATTGTAAAGTAAATTGTTTTATTGTACCCTAATTATATTATACTTAATAAGAAATGTTAATAAAAGCATGATATAATAAATATATAAAGCAAAAGGAGTAGTAGATGAATAAAATTAATTTAGATATAAAAAAACATAAATTATCAAATGGATTAGAAGTAATATCAATAAAAAAAGAAAGTCAGATTGCATCAATTAATGTTGGAGTAAGAGTTGGAGCAATTTATGAAAATATAGATGAAAAAGGAATTAGCCATTTTATAGAACATATGCTTTTTAAAGGTACTGAAAAAAGGGACAATAAAAAGCTAAATAAAGATTTGGAGGCTTTAGGAGGAGAATATAATGCATACACTGATTATAATGAAACTGTGTATACAATAAGCTGTTTAAGTGAAGAATTAAAAAAAGCAGTAGTACTTCTTGGAGATATGATGACCTCCTCTATATTTAGCGAAAGTGAGATAGAAAGAGAAAGAGGAGTAATACTTTCAGAAATTAGAAGCAATAAAGATGATATTGAAGATTTAAGTTTTAAGAAAACCAATGAAGTTGCCTTTGAAAAAAGTCCATTGAAATATGATGTTACCGGATTAGAAAAAGGAGTAAGTAAGTTTAGAAGGGAAGAAATATATAAATATTACAAAAAATATTATACCCCTGATAACATTATTGTTACAGTTGTTTCTCCTTTTGAACATTCAGAAATATTAGAAATGGTAGAAGGTGAGTTTCAAAAAGAAAATTGGAATAGTAATAAGTCCATAAATAGATCTCCTAAAGTAATTATGGAAAAAAATAAAAATATAACTAAAGTTAGTTATAAAAATGATATTGAACAAAGTAGCATTATTTATTTATATACTTTTTATGATTTAGAAAAAAAAGACGAGTTACCATTAAAAATATTAAATCATCGACTTGGCGAAAGTGCTAATTCACTTCTTTTTAGAGAAATAAGAGAAGAAAAAGGTCTTGCCTATGATGTATATACTCATTTAGATATGACTAAGAATGTTAAGTCATTATATATATATACTGCAGTTTCAAATGAAGATGTAAATAAAACCATAAAAGCCATTGATGAAATAATAAAAAAAGTAGTAAATGGCGAAATTATTTTTGGTGAAGAAGACTTAGAAATTATGAAAAAAGTTCATAAAACAGCTGTTATTTCCACTTTGGAAGATTCTGCTGAACTATGCAATTATGTATTACATCAAGAGCTTGATAATGAAGAAATATTCGAATTCGTTAAAGATATGGAAAAATTAAATAAATTAAATATAGAACAAATAATTAATGTTGCTAGAAAAGTTCTAAAAGAACCAACAATACACGTGTTAACTAAGAGGAAGGAATAAAATGAGTGAAATTACTAAAATTGAAGTTCAGAAAAGAAATAAAAACAGAGTTAATATATTTATTGACAATGAATATGCTTTATCTGTAAATTCAGAAATAGTGTATAAGGAAAATTTAAAAAAAGGAAAAATAATTGATAAAGAAAACCTTTTTTTATTAGCAAAAGAGGATAATTACATAAAATGTAAAGAAACTGCTTTAAAAATAGTTGAAAGAAGTTATAAAACAGAAAAACAAATGGCAGAGAAACTTAAAGAAAAAGGATACAATATAGATGAAATTAAAAGAACATTAGCCTTTTTAAAAGAATATAAATTTATTGATAACAATAAAATAGGAAAAATGTATGTTACCGATAAAAGTAAAAAATACGGAGAAAAGAAAATAAGATATGATTTATTAAACAAAGGTTTTACAGAAGAGGAAATTAATAAATCACTAGAAATAGTTGATAGGGATACTGAAAAGCAAGTAGCTAAAGAATTAGGAATAAAAAAATATAATAGCCTTATTAAAAGAGAAAAGGATATTTATAAATTAAAAAATAAATTATATACATATTTAGCTGGAAGAGGTTTTGATTATTCCATTATTAAAGAAGTTGAAGTTGAAATAATTAATAATATATAAGGAGTTACATTATGAAATTTTCTATTCAAGAAATAATTTGTATATTAATAATCATAATTTCAATAATAACATCAGTTATATCTGTTTTAAACAGTAAGGATATAGATAATGCAGTAAATCCAATTTTATCAGGGATTGCAACAATAATCACATTTTTTATTATGATGATATATTATAAAGACATTAATGAGTTAACTAATAATATATTAGGGAATCTTTTAAAAGAAAATTCAAGGTATAATGGAGTTATTCATATAGCAACTATTATTATATTATTTATAGCAATAAAGTTTTTAGTAGAATTAATATTGAAAATACTACAATCATTTTCATTAAACAATACTATAAATAAATTAAAACATAAAAAGATTATTTTATTTATTTTTTCTGTAATTTTTGGTGCAATTAAAGGTGTAGTTATTATTATAACAATTTGCATTCCAATTGTTTTATATAACAATGTAGTAAGTAGTGAAAATAAATTTACATATTTAGATGATTTAATTATATACGATAAACTAAATAAAATGATTAATAGCCAAACTGTTTTATCTATTAAAAATGGGGTCATGGAAGTAATAAAAGACGGCACTTCTGTGTATTATAATGGAATTACTGTTGAAGAAGGAATAAAAAGTAATGACCAAATTAAGAATAAAGCCATTGAGTTAACAAAAAATAGTACTAATGATTTAGAAAAGGCAAAGATTATTTATAATTGGATAACAAGAAATATTAAATATGATGATGAAAAAGCAGCAAAGATATCTGATAATCCTTATAGTTTAGAAAGTGGAGCTATTCCTACATTTAGAGATAAAAAAGGTATATGTTTTGATTATTCATGTCTATATACTGCCATGTTAAAGGATATTGGAATAAAATCAAAAATAATTATAGGGGAAGGTTACAATGGAGAAGAATTTATAGGACATGCATGGAATAAGGTTTATATTAAAGAACAGGATTTATGGATAAAAGTAGATACAACTTTTGGATGTACAGGAAATTATTTTAATAATGCAGATTTCGATTTAGAACATAAAGAAAGCAAGGAAATTGGGGAATTCTAGAAGTAATATTAACAATAATATTACAAATGTTAATAAATTATGTATAAAAATATGGAATTACATGTTGATATTAACAAAAAAATAATATATAATTAATATTGTAAAGAGAATAAGGAGGTATAATAATGAAAAATTTAAAGAAATTTATCGTATCATTTTTAACTTTAACATTATTAATGTCTGTTACTGCTTTTGCAGCTCCTGCAAATGTATCAGATATTAAAGCAAAATTAGTAAAAGCAGGTTTACCTGATGTTTACGCAACTGAAATTGTTAAGTATTTTGCTGAAAATGGAGTAACTCAAGAGAAGGCAGTAGAAATTAGGGATGCTGCTGTAACAGTAGATAAATTTGTTAATGGTAGAACATCAGCAGATCAATTTACTCCAGTAGAAAAGCAAGAACTTAAGGGGTATGCAGCAATTTTATTAAGTTCTATCGGATTAGTTGCTAAACAAGTAAACGGTAAGACAGATATCGTTATTACAAATGCTGCTGGTCAAAAATTAGATACTATTTCTAAAGAAGAAGCAATAAAGTTAGCTTTAGCTTTCGATGTAAAGGCTTTATTTGATGTTCTTGAAGATGTTCAAGGAGACTCTGAATTTACTGATTCAGCAAAAGAAGGAGTTTTAGGAGCTACTGAGATGAAACAAACAGCAACAAACAATGCTAATGTATTAGCTTTAGGATTAGCTGTTGTAGCTTTAGCAGGTGCTGCTTTTGTAGTATCAAAGAAGAAAGTTATGGCTTAATAGTAAGGAGTTTTTTATGACTAAGAATAGGGGTTCTGAGTCAAAACAAAAAAACTATTCTATTGCTCGAAAAATAGGGATTACATTTATAATCCCTATTTTTTTGGCTATAATAGGAGGAGTTTTAGTTTTGTCTGCAGGTTGGAATTACATAACAAGTGGTCTTGATTTTGCAACATTAGTTTTTGCAAAACCACAAGTAAACTTAGAAAAAAAAGAAATTGAAATTGATAATCAAAAAACAACAAAACCTAATACAGGAGATGAAATTGGAACATTAAGTATAGATTCAGTGGCTATGAATGTTACTGTTTATCAAGGAGATTATGAAGAACAATTTAAACTTGGTGCTGGTCATAATGAATTAAGTGCATTACCAGGACAAAAAGGAAAGGTTGTTCTTGCTTCACATAGAGATGGATACTTTGCACCCCTTGAATTTGTAAAAGAGGGTGATGAAGTAGTTTTAAGTACAAGCTATGGAAAATATATATATAAAATATCTAAAATATGGGTTGCAGATCCCAAAGATATGACTGTTACAGCACCAGTAGATAGAGAGATGCTAGTTATGTATACTTGCTATCCATTTCACGTTTTAGGACATGCGCCTAACAGATATATTGTAGAATGTGAATTTGATAGATGTGAGAGATAACAAAAGGAGTTAAAATGAAAAAGAAGAATATAGTATCATTTATAATATCATTCATTCTTATGATATCCATTATACTAACAAGTTTTGTTGTATTTTTTAGAGTAACATTAACTAATGAGAATTATTATAATGATATATTAAACAAAAATAAGACTGTAGATAAAATATACCAAAATATAAATGATGGTATGAATTATGCATTAATATCTAATTTTTATCCTGGATTAATTGAAAATGAAATTGTTAGTAAAGAAGAGATAAATAATCACTTACAAAGATCAATTCTTAATTTAAGAGATTATTTTATAGGTGAAAAAAAAGAAATTCCTGCAATTGATATTTCAGAATACAAAATAAAAATTAAGACTGAAATTAATAAGTATATAGAAGAGAATAAAGTTATGCTAAATGCAGAAGATACAAGTAAATTTCAAAATATAGAGGATACTTGTAGTGAATTAATTAATACTGAATTAGAAGTAGTAGATTATAATGAGTTGTCGAAATCTGATATGGGTATGAAGATACAAAATGTTGGAAGTTTTATGAACAGTAACAAATTATTAATGACATTATTTTCTATTAATATTATTTTAATTGGTATTTTATTTTTCTTATGGAAGGAAAGGATACATAGAGCATGTTCTTGGACAGGATATTCATTTATGTCTTCAGGAATATTGTATGTATTAACTTTTTTAAGTGGATATATATCAAAATTCTATGAACATCCAGCTGTATATTCTGATCATCTAAAAGATAATATTATTTCAATTATAGACGGTTATTTTAAAAATCTAACTATTACAGGGATAATATTAATAATAGTAGGAATATTACTTATGATTGTTTATTGGTATCATCTTTACACAGTAAATCAAAAAATAAAAAATAGATATTAGTAGTATAAGGGAGCTAATTATAAGCTCCTTTTTTCATTTTTTCAGGAAATTATATAAACTTATAACTTGAGATAACAAATTTAAAAGTAAAATTTTAAAAAGAAGAAATATATGCTCTGGTCTTTTCCTCGGCAACCTCACATAATAAAGCATGTGTTAAAAAATCCACGGCTCAAAGTTGCCTTGACTATTTATATAACATTTACAATACTATTTAGATGATTTTTTTATTTTATGAGTAATAAGATTAATAGCTTTTTCGCAATCTTCATCATCGTTATTTTTAGCCCAAGCTAAATTAAAATACAATAATGCTTTATTTGTAATGTCTTTCATTGCATAGCAGTAACCTAAGTTAAAGTAATACTTACTTTCACCATTTATGGAAATTGCTTTTTTAAGCATTGTTATTGCATTATCATAGTCTTTTAATTTAATAAAACATACCCCTGCATTATAATAAGAGCAAGCTTCCTTAGAGTTTTCTTGTACTGATTTCTTATAAAAATCGATAGCTCTTTTGTAATCTTGATTATTGTATAATTTATTACCTTCAGAAAAATAATCCATAATATCCTCCAAATACAATTATATAAAATATTATTATATTTAAATTGTTGACATATTACTAATAATATATACAATAAATGTTAAGAATATGTTCTCATAATTCAAATATAAAAAATAATTCATAGTAAGTGATAATATGTTAAAACTTGAAAAATTATTTGCTTAGTTTATAATAAGATTGAGATATTAGATTGGTGGGGAAAGTGAATATGAAAAAATATAGTATAGGACTAGATGTTGGATCGACAACTGTGAAAGTAGTAGTACTAAATAATTCAAATAAAATAGTACATAGTGAATATAGAAGACATTATTCTGATATTAGAAGTACAATTATTAATATAATAAAAGATTGTTATGATATTGTAGGAAATAGTAACGTTTCAATATCTGTTACAGGATCCGGAGGGTTATCGGTATCAAAATGGTTAAACATAGAATTTGTACAAGAAGTTATTGCTTGTACTAAAACTGTTGAGGAAATTATTCCAACAACTGATGTTGCAATAGAACTTGGTGGTGAAGATGCTAAAATTACATATTTTAAAGGTGGAATAGAACAAAGAATGAACGGCACATGTGCTGGAGGAACTGGAGCTTTTATTGATCAAATGGCATCTCTTTTAAATACAGATGCTTCTGGATTAAATGAATTAGCAAAAAAGCATAAAGTTATCTATCCTATAGCTTCAAGGTGTGGAGTATTTGCTAAAACAGATGTACAACCTTTAATTAATGAAGGGGCAAAAGCAGAGGATATAGCAGCTTCAATTTTACAAGCAGTTGTAAATCAAACCATTAGTGGATTAGCTTGTGGAAAGCCAATTAGAGGAAAAGTTGCATTTCTAGGGGGACCACTTTACTTTTTATCAGAGCTTAGAGAAAGATTCATTGAGACTCTTCAATTGAAAGAAGATGAGGTTATTTTTCCTGAAAATCCACAATTATTCGTAGCATATGGGGCAGCATTATTATCAAGAAAGAATAAAAGCATTGAATTTAAGGATTTATATGAAAATGTAGATAAGATTACTGATATAAAAGATGATGATATTGAAAGACTTAAGCCTTTATTTAATGATGAAAATGAATATAAAGAATTTATTAATAGACATAATAAGGCAAGAGCAGAGAGAGGTGATTTAAATTCTTATAGAGGAAAAGCATACCTAGGAATAGACGCAGGATCAACCACAACTAAAGTTATTTTAATAGATGATAAGTCAAGAATTATTTATGATTATTACGGTAGCAATGGTGGTAATCCTTTAAATAAAGTTATTGAAATATTAAATGATTTATACTCTAAATTACCTGAAGATGTTGAAATTGTAAATTCCACAGTAACTGGATATGGAGAATCTTTAATTAAAGCAGCATTACATATTGATATTGGTGAAATTGAAACAATAGCACATTATAAAGCTGCTGAATTTTTCTTGCCTGGAGTAGACTTTATTTTAGACATTGGTGGACAAGATATGAAATGTCTAAGAATAAAAAATGGAGTTATTGATTCAATATTGTTAAATGAAGCTTGTTCTTCTGGTTGTGGATCATTTATTGAAACCTTTGGTAAATCTTTAAATATGAAAGTTGAGGATTTTGCAAAAGAAGCATTAAAATCAAAATGCCCAGTAGATTTAGGATCAAGATGTACAGTATTTATGAATTCTAGAGTAAAGCAAGCTCAAAAAGAAGGTGCAGAAGTTTCTGATATTTCAGCTGGTCTTTCATATTCTGTAATAAAAAATGCTTTATTTAAAGTAATAAAAATTAGAGATGAAAAAGAAATGGGCAATAAAATTATTGTTCAAGGTGGAACATTCTACAATGATGCTATTTTAAGAAGTTTTGAACTTATTTCTGGAAGAGAAGCTGTTAGACCAGATATTGCTGGTTTAATGGGTGCCTTTGGTTCTGCACTTATTGCAAAAGAAAGATATGTAGAAGGACGCAAATCATCTTTATTAGAAAAAAGTAAAATTAATTCATTTAAAATGAATAGTGATTTTAAGCGTTGTGGAAAATGTGGTAATAATTGTTTATTAACTATAAATAGGTTTTCAACAGGGGAAGAATTTATTTCAGGAAATAGATGTGAACGAGGTCTTGGTATAGAGAAAAAAAATGATGAAGTTCCAAATATGTTTAAATATAAATTTAAGAGAACCTTTAATTATACTCCATTAAAACTTGAAAAAGCACCAAGAGGAACTATTGGAATACCTAGAGTACTTAATATGTATGAAAATTATCCGTTTTGGTTTACACTACTTACAAATTTAGGATTTAGAGTAGAATTATCAAGAGTTTCTTCTAAGAAAATATTTGAACTTGGAATTGAAACTATACCTTCAGAATCTGCATGTTATCCAGCAAAACTTGTCCATGGCCATATTATGGACTTGGTAAATAGAGGTATAAAGAATATATTTTATCCATGCATTCCTTATGAAAGAATAGAATTTAAGGATGCTAATAATCATTATAATTGCCCAATGGTAACATCTTATCCAGAGGTAATTAGAAATAACATGGACATATTAAAAGAAAAGGAAATTAAATTTATCCAACCATTTTTCTCTTTAGAGGAAAAAGATATGTTAGTTAAAAGAATAATTGAAGAGTTTAAAGATTTTAATGTTACTTTTGATGAGGCAAAAAAAGCGGTTTATGCAGCTTATGATGAAAGAGATAATTTTGATAAAGACTTAAGAAACAAATCTGAAGAGGTTCTAAATTATTTAAAAAAGACAGGTAAAAAGGGAATAGTTTTAGCAGGAAGACCATATCACATTGATCCAGAAATAAATCACGGTATTCCAGATATAATTACTTCCTTTGACATGGCAGTATTAACTGAAGATTCAGTAGCACATCTTGGAAAATTAACTAATCCATTAAGAGTAGTTGATCAATGGATGTATCATTCGAGATTGTATAGAGCAGCAGAATTTGTTTCTGAAAATGACTCTTTGGAATTAATTCAATTAAATTCCTTTGGATGTGGACTAGATGCTGTTACAACTGATCAAGTTGCAGAAATACTAGCTTCAAAAGGTAAAATATATACATGTTTAAAAATAGATGAAGGAAATAATCTTGGCGCAGCTAAAATTAGAATAAGAAGTTTAAAAGCTGCTATAGATGAAAGAGAAAGAAATGGATATGTTCCTGTGGAAGAAAATATAGTATATAAAAATCCAGTATTTACTAAAGATATGAAGAAAACTCACACAATAATTGCACCTCAAATGTCACCAATACATTTTGAAATTGTTGAAGAGGCAGTTAAAAGTTGTGGTTATAATTTCGTAGTACTTCCATCAGATGATAGAGAGGCCGTAGAAGAAGGATTAAAATATGTAAATAATGATGCATGTTATCCATCTATATTGGTTGTTGGACAAATAATACATGCTTTAAAATCCGGGAAATATGATATAAATAATACTTCAGTAATTATTACTCAAACTGGTGGAGGATGTAGAGCAACTAATTATGTTGGATTCTTAAAGAAAGCATTAAAAGAAGCTGGATTTGCAAATGTACCTATTTTATCTTTAAATGCTGTAGGACTTGAAAAACAGCCAGGATTTAAAATTACATTACCATTAATAAAAAAGGCTCTAATGGCATTAGTTTATGGTGATTTATTTATGAGAGTATTATATGCAACAAGACCTTATGAAACAGAAAAGGGAGCAGCAAATAAACTATATGAAAAATGGAATGCAAAAGCCAAAATAAATGTAAGGAATGGTAGTAAGAGAGAATTCAATAATAATATTAAAAATATTGTAAAAGAATTTGATGCACTTCCAAGTACAGGAGTAATAAAACCAAAAGTTGGACTAGTAGGTGAAATTCTTGTTAAATTCCATCCAACAGCAAATAATAATGTTGTAAATGTTATTGAGGAAAATGGTGCTGAAGCAGTAATGCCTGACTTAATGGATTTCTTTTTCTATTCAGCTTATGATGAAGAATTTAAATATAATAATTTAGGAAATGTAAGTAAATTAGCTAAAAATATTTATTCATTAGCTATTAATTATATGGAAAGCTACAGAAAAACTATGAAAATGGCTTTAGATAATTCTAAAAAATTTCATGCTCCAAAGCATATTAAAGAGCTTGGAGAAATGGCATCAGAAGTTTTATCACTTGGAAATCAAACTGGAGAAGGATGGTTCTTAACTGCGGAAATGATGGAACTTATTGAAAGTGGAGCTACTAATATTATTTGTATGCAGCCATTTGCTTGTTTACCAAATCATGTTACAGGAAAAGGAATGATAAAAGCTTTGAAAGAAAAATATCCTGAATCTAATATAGTAGCAGTTGATTATGATCCAGGGGCTTCAGAAGTTAATCAAATTAATAGAATTAAGCTTATGCTTTCAGTTGCTTTTAAAAATTTAGGAGAAAAAAGGATAGATCTACCAGAATATAAAGAGGTAGAATTAAATATGGAACCTGAGAAAGTCAGATAATTAAGGGCTGTCACTATAAAAGATGAAAATCTTTTAGTGGCAGCTCTTTACTCTTTAAGTTTATTAAAAAATTGATTTAGAGCTGAGGAGTATAAGAAGGGATTTAAGTAATAACAGTATTTTTTATTTTCCTAAAATCCTTAGGAGTTAGTTTGTATTTTTGCTTAAATAATTTATTAAAATAGGAAATATTGTTAAAACCAACTTCTAGTGCAATATCCATAATTGACTTATCAGTAGTGTTTAATAAAATAGATGCTTTTTCAAGTCTTGTATTATTAATAAAATCTATACAGGTCATTCCAATATGCTTCTTAAAGAATTTCATAAAATGGTATTGGCTAAAGTTTACTTCATTTGATATATCCTCAATAGTCATATCCTCATTAATGTGATTATTAATGTAATTAATTATATTTTTAATTTTATTAGTTGTAGAGGAAGACAAATTTTCATTTTTGTTATTTTTAATTACTAAATTATATTTATAATATAAAAATAATAAATGATATAATTGCGATTTAAGCTCTAGCTCAAAAAAATCCAACTTGTTTTCATATATATCGAATAATTTAAGAATAGTATTTAATATTTCTTTGTAGCCTAAACTATTTTTATTTAAAATAGTTGGTAATGTATGGTTCTTGTTTAGAAGAGGCGCTATATATTTAATAAGACAACCATCTGTTAATGAACTTTGAACCATATTTAAATTAAAAACCATAGTATGCCATGTCATATGACTATACTTTGGGTCCTTTTTAAAGGAATGAAGGGTTAATGGGTTCACTACAATAATATCACCTTTTTGAGCTGTAAAAGGATTTAGATTTATACTTATTTCAGCTGATCCATCAACTATATATGTTATTTCCATTTCTTCATGCCAATGCATTGGTATAAGACTGAAATCATCACTGATTTTACCACTATATGTTGTAAAAGGAACAATAAAATCTCCATGAGAAACATTTTCTTTTAAATTTTCGTTCATAACATCACCCTATGACAGAATTGTATTAGTTTATATTATTATAATAGAAGAATAATATATTTCTATATTATATAATAGCATTGTTATAGAAAAATGTACAACATACCATTTATGGGCATGAAAATATTTACAGATAAATTATTAAAGTGGATGAAAAAGTATTAGAGAGAAGTGATTTGATATGGAGAAAAGACTATGTTTATTAAAAAATTATAGAATTAATGAAACTGAAAAGAAATTAATAAGTATAACTTGGCCAATATTTATTGAATCAGCATTATTTATGTTACTAGGAAGTGTGGACATTTTCATGCTTGGAAGATTTTCAGATAATGCAGTTGCAGCAGTAGGAGTTGCTAATCAAATAATAGGTATGTTAAATCTGGTATTCCAGATAATAACTGCTGGAACAACAATAATTTGTGCTCAATATATAGGTGCCAAAGCAAAAAATGAGAATATTATTAAGTTAGTTGGAACCTCATTAATAGTAAATATAATATTGGGAGTAATTTTAAGTCTTATAATGATTATTTTTTCAAAACCATTATTACTTATGATGAATTTAGATGAATCATTATTGGGATATGGAGAAAGCTATTTGAAGATAGTAGGTGGATTTATATTTATACAAGCTATTACAATGACCTTTACGGCAGTTATAAGAAGTTTTGGTTTTACTAAAGTATGTATGTTTGTAACTTTAGGTATGAACATATACAATATAATATCAAATTATATATTGATATATGGAAATTTTGGAGCACCAGCTATGGGTGTAGCAGGTTCAGCAATATCCACTACTTTAAGTAAATTATTTGGAGGAATTTTTCTTGGATATTTTATGTTTACACATACTGTAAAAGGATTTTCATTAAAATATTTTAAAGAATTCCCAAGAACGGAATTAAGAAATATAATAAAAATGGGAGGTCCAGCTGCTGGGGAAAGTATTTCTTATAATTTAGCTAAACTTGTAGGGACAGTAATATTAACATATGTAAGTATAGAATCTTTAACAACAAGTAGTTATATTAATAATATAGCAAGTTTTATATACTTATTTTCAGTTTCCATTGGACAGGGTACATCAATTATAGTAGGACAATTAGTTGGTAAAAAAGATTACGATACTGCCTATGATTTATGTATTAAATCTTTTAAAAAAGCATTTTTAGTTTCAATTGTAATAGGAATTACTGTGGCTTTTTTTGGAAAGAACATAATGAGCATTTTTACTGATAATAGTGTAATAATTAGCTTAGGTATGTCTGTTTTAATTGTTAATGCATTTTTAGAACCAGGAAGAACTTTTAATGTAGTAATAATTAATTGCTTAAGAGCAGCAGGTGATGTTAAGTTCCCTGTATATATAGGAATTGTTTCTATGTGGCTAATTGGTGTAGGACTAGCATATATATTAAGTATAACACTGGGATTAGGAATAGTGGGTATGTGGATTGCATTAGCATTGGATGAATGGGTACGTGGTATAATAATGTATAGCAGATGGAAAAGTAGAAAGTGGCTTGGTAAAGCTTTGGTATAGCTATTATAATAAAAAAATTATCAAAAGATATGATTATATCTTTTGATAGTTTTTTTTAAAATATGAATTATGAAGGAAAAAATGGACATACTAAACTTGAGGTGATAAAATGAGTAATAAAATGAAAGCAACAAATAAAAGAAAAAAAGGTAATATAAATCATAATCCTCAAGTGGAAAGTGTAAAAGCTGTATTTGGTGAACCAAAAGCAAAAGAACATAATCCTAAAGATTTTATAATTTAGGGATAAATTTCTGCAAAATGATATTTTTTAATATAAAATAATGTAGGTGATAAGAATGGAATTAATTGGATTATTTAATGAAGTGGATAAACATTTGCTTTTAGATGAAAAGCCTTCATTATATTTAGAAAGAATTAAAAATAATAAAGAATTTAATATTTATCCTTTTTCACAATTAAAAGCTTTAGAAAAGATTATGCAATCTTCAAAACATCATCCAGAAGGTAATGTATGGATTCATACAATGATGGTAATAGATAAAGGTGCTACATTAAGAGATAAAGCTAATGATAAAAGAGCTTTTATGTGGTCATTATTATTACATGATTTAGGAAAAATAAAAACTACAAAATTACGAAATGGAAGATTAACATCATATGATCATGATAGGGTATCAGAAGAAGAATCCATTAAATTTTTAAATAGTTTAACAGATAATGAGGAATTTATAAAAAAAGTAAGTAAATTAACTAGATATCATATGCATTTATTATATATAATGAAAAATATGCCTTTTGCAGATGAAAAGGGAATGGTTAAATATGTTGATATTAATGATATATCATTAGTATTTTTAAGCGATAGACTTGGTAGAGGTGGAGTTACTAAGGATGATAAAAATAAAATTGAAAATGAAGTAACAAAGTTTATAAATAAATTCAATAAAGTTAATTCATAAATAAACTCTATAATAATTTCTTAATGAAATTATTATAGAGTCTTTTCTTTTAAGAAATAATTAAACAGCATTATTTTTATTCTTTGTAAAAAGTAGTAAAAATATACCAATTACTAATACTATTGACACCGCTAATCCTGCTTCTAGTCCAAAGGATCCACCATTTAATAAGGACATAGAAGAATTAGAAGAAATTGATAGAATTGAATTATTTGTCTCTAAACCACTTACCTCAAGACCATAAAAATTGCCTTGTATAAAGTTCCAACATGAGTGGAATGCACAAATCCCCCATAAACTATCTCTTTTAATAGTATATATAGAAGCCAAGATGCCATATAAAGAAATATTAATAAAAGCTAAAAAAGAGAATCCAGGATTAGATATATGCAATAGTGAAAAGATTACTGAATTAATAATAATTGCAAATATAACAGGCATTTTATTACTTAAGGAAACCATAAGATATCCTCTAAGTAGCACTTCTTCACTCATACCTTGAAAAAGAAAACCTAGGAAGAATATAAATATTATTGAATAGGATATATTACTATTAAAACCTTCAATATTAATTGATCCAGTTAAATAAGCAATTAACACAGCTAATGAAAATAAAATAAAAGCTGCGATAAACCCTTTAAAGTATTCCATTGCAGCTTCATTTTTCACAAAACCCATGGAATGCAAGGAACGTTTTTCGATAAATTTACAATAAATTATAGCAAAAATAATTAAAAAGATAGTACCAAAGTTAGAAATCATAACGATTTCAGTCATATTAGAATTAGTTAAATCCATTACTTCATTAGGGGAAGTAATATTTGAGTTTTGTATAAGTTTACTAAATAAATAAATTACAGATGGAATAGCTGCTGAAATTTGTGAAATAATAAATATTAGTAAAAAAATAAGACACTGAATAATAGCATTAGGTTTAAATTTAGCTTTTTCACCTTCTATAAGAATTGAAGGTTTTTTAGTAAATAGATTCATAGTAATACACCCCTTAAAATCAATATAATAAAGCAATTATACCATAATAAGAATATTTTGGATAATTGCTTTATAAATTTTATTAAAATTTAATTAATGTATAAATATAATATGCTAGGTTATAGGTTAATGGTGCTAAAACCACAGTAAATAAACCAGCAATACCAATAGAAAGACCACTCATGGCACCTTCTATTTCTCCTAATTCTAAAGCTTTTGAAGTACCAACAGCATGAGATGCTGTACCAATTGAAATACCTACTGCAACTTTATTATTAATTCTAAATAACCTACAAATAGTGGGTCCTATAATTGCACCACATATACCTGTTATAATTATAGCAAGAATAGTTATAGGTACTAATCCACCTAGACTATTTGAAACTTCAATACCTATAGGTGTTGTAACTGATTTAGGTAATAGTGATTTAATAATTGATGAATTTAATCCTAAAAAATGAGATAAACTGATTATTGAAAACATGCCAACCATAGATCCAATTAGTACACCAGCGATAATAGAGGCTGAATGTTCTTTTAATAATTCTATTTGTTTATATAATGGGACTGCTAATACAACTGTACATGGTCCTAAGAACATATTAATAAAATCTCCACCTATGTTATAATCTTCAATATTTATATTGAAAGCAACTAAAATACCGATTATAAAAATAATAGCTATTAGTAGAGGATTAAAAATTGGAATTTTAGTTTTTTTAGAAATCAATAATCCAAATTCAAATGCCACTAAAGACAAAACAATACCAAAAAAAGCGTTATTAGTTAAAGCATCCATTTACTTACCTCCTTTTTTATTTCGTACTTTTTTTGATACAAATTGTACAGTTATACCTGTTGATGCAATTACAATTATGGTTGTAACAATACAGACAATAATAAGCTTGTACCATATATCTTTAATAATTCCTGCTGAGGCCAATAATCCAACACCAGCTGGAATGAAAAAGAAAGATAAGTGATCTAAAAAAAAGTTAGAAATAGTTTCAATTTGTTCTAATTTTATTATTTTACAACATAATAAAATTAGTAATATAATCATACCTAATATATTTCCGGGAATAGGCAGAGAAAAAAATTTAGATAAAAATTCTCCTACTAAGTATATTCCTAGTATTATTATAGCTTCACGTAATAATTTCATATACAAGCCCCCAATGCAAATACTATATAGAAATAATGTACCACTATAGAAATATTATGTAAATACAGGCAAACCTTTTCAAATGAAATAAAGTTCACACTATTATATTTACAAAGAAAATTCAAATAATAAATTAATTTATTCTTAAATATTTACATAAATAAGCTTAAATGCTATTATATGGGTTATAATAATATATATAAATTTATTAATTAATAGGAGTAAAGTATGTGTGGTATATGTGGTATAGTCGGAGAAAATAATAATAAATCAAACATAATTAATAAAATGATGGAAAAAATTAAGCATAGGGGACCTGATGATGAGGGAAAGTATTTTAGTGATGAAATAGCTCTAGGATTTAGAAGATTAAGCATAATTGACTTGGAGCATGGAGCACAGCCAATGTTTAATGAAAATAAAGATATTGCCATTGTTTTTAATGGGGAAATATATAATTATAAAGAGATTAAGAAAGAATTAACAGAAAAAGGTCATATATTTTCAAGTGAATCTGATACAGAATGTATAATTCATGGATACGAGGAATATGGTGTTAATATTTTAGACCATTTAAGGGGAATGTTTGCTTTTGCTATTTGGGATGAAAGATATAATAAGTTATTTGCTACACGTGATTTTTTTGGCATAAAACCTTTCTATTATTCTATTATAGATAATAATTTAATATTTTCATCAGAAATTAAAAGCATATTAGAATATGATGATTATAAAAAAGAATTAAATGAAGAAGCATTAGATGGTTACTTAAGTTTTCAATATTCTGTTTTAGAAGAAACTTTCTTTAAAAATATTTTCAAATTGTTACCAGGACATTATTTGATTTTTCAAGATGGGAAATTAGAAATAAAAGAATACTTTAATCCTACATTAGAACCAGTAAAAAAATTTGACATAAGTGATTCTGTTAATAAGATTGATAATGTTATTAAAGATTCAATAAACAGACATTTGATAAGTGATGTAGAAGTTGGAACATTACTTTCAAGTGGCATAGATTCAAGCTTAGTAACAAAAGAATTTAAAGGTAAAAAAACATTTACTGTTGGATTCAATGATAATAAGAGGGATTATAATGAAGTTGATTATGCAAAAAGATTATCTGAAGATCTAAAAAAAGAAAACTATAGTAGAAACATTAATTCAGAAGAATTTTTCAATGTAATTCCTAAAGTGATGTATTATATGGATGAACCCTTAGGTGATTCTTCTGCTATTGCTCTTTATTTTTTAAATGAAGAGGCTTCAAAAAGAATAAAGGTAGTACTATCTGGGGAAGGAGCAGATGAATTGTTTGGGGGATATAATATTTACAAGGAACCCAATTCATTAGCACCATTTAGATTTTTACCAGAATACTTAAAGAAAAGCTTAGGCAAATTTGCTTCTAAAATTCCTTATAATATAAAAGGTAAAAATTATTTAATCAGAGGTAGTAAAACTTTAGAAGATAGGTTTATTGGGAATGCATATATATTTTCAGAAGAAGAAAAGAGAAAAGTCCTAAAAAGAAAAACTGATAATAATATAAATTATTCTATTACCCATAAATATTATAATGAAACTAGGGATTTAGATGAAGTATCTAAAATGCAATATATAGATTTAAACTTATGGCTGCCAGGGGATATTCTTCTAAAAGCAGATAAAATGAGCATGGCAAATTCTATAGAAAACAGAGTGCCATTTTTAGATATTGAAGTATATAAAGTTGCTAAAAGATTGAATGTAAATGAAAAAATATACAATGGAAGTACTAAACTTGCATTAAGACAAGTTGCCAGAAAATATCTTCCTGAAGATGTAGCTAATAAGAAAAAACTAGGATTTCCAGTTCCAATTAGAGTCTGGATAAAAGAAGAGAAATACTATAATATTATTCAAAATGAATTTAAGTGTAATACTGCAAAGTCATTTTTTAATAGTGATTATTTACTAAAATTATTAGAAGATCACAAGAACAGAAAAACAGATAATAGTAGAAAAATATGGACTATATATTGTTTTATAATATGGTATAAGGTGTATTTTGAAAATTTAGATATAGAAGCTAATATTTTTGAATTTGAAATGATGGAAGTAGTATAAGTATAATAATTTATAGATTGATTTATTGCAAAAGAAAATAGCTGCCGCTATTTATAGCGACAGCTATATTAAAATTCTAAATAAATGCTAAAATAATGAAATTAAGAATAAATAATAGGGTAGCAACCCATAATACTGGATTAATATCTTTAGTTTCTTTCTTGCATACCTTAACAATAATATAGAATATAAAGCCAGCTGCTATACCATAAGAAATGCTATAACAGAATCCCATAAATATACTTGCAAAGAATGCAGGAATAGCTTCTTCAAGTTTATCCCAGCTAATTTCTTTAAATGCTGATAACATCATAACACCAACAATAATTAAAGCAGGTGCTGTTGCAGCTGATGGAATGGCACTAATAACTGGTGCAAAGAAAGCACTTAATAAGAATAATATTGATACAACAACACTAGTGAAACCAGTACGGCCACCTGAACCAATTCCAGCAGCACTTTCAACGTATGTTGTAACGTTTGAAGTTCCGATAATAGCTCCTACAGAAGTTGCAGTTGCATCAGCAAATAATGCTTTATCCATCTTAGTAGTAAATCCTTTTCCATCTGATAAAGAGTTTTCATCTTTTTCAGAGAAAATTCCACTTTTTCTACCAGTTCCAATAAATGTACCAATTGTATCAAAAGTATCTGATAAACTGAAAGCAAAAATTGTCATTAATACAAGAGGTAACTTAGTAATATCACTAAATAGTGATTGAATACCTGGATTACCAAAAGCAGCTCCAAAAGTTTCTGGAAGTTGTCTACATGCATCAGTAAAGCTTACAGAATCAGAAATTGTAGTAAGACCAAATGGAATTCCAACTAAAGCTGTTACAACAATACCTATGAAAATTGCACCTTTTACATTTTTAATTAATAAAATAACTGTAAGAGCAATTCCGAATAAAGCTAATAATACTGCTGGAGTATTTAATGTTACAATTGCAGGTACTGCAGATGAGTTTGCAATTACTGTTCCATTTTCTCCTAGTTGAGTGTATGTACCAGGATCAGAAGTGAATTGTAATAACCCTGCATTTTTAATACCGATATATGCTATAAATACACCAATACCACCACCTATAGCATGTTGTAAACTTTCAGGAATAGCTTTAATTATTAATTTTCTAATTTTTGTAACAGTAATTAGAATATTAATTAAACCACATATGAATACCATAGCTAGAGCTTCTTGCCAAGTAAACCCTAATCCAAAAACTACTGTAAAAACAAAAAATGCATTTAGTCCCATACCAGGAGCTTGAGCATAAGGAACATTAGCAAAAAGTCCCATAATTAAAGTACCTATGATTGAAGCTATAATTGTAGCAAGAAATACAGCTCCCCATGGCATACCTGATTGTGATAGCATATTTGGATTAACCATAATAATATATGCCATTGCAAAGAAAGTAGTTAAACCTGCTACTATTTCAGTTCGTAGGTTAGTATTATTTTCTTTGAACTTAAAAAATTTTTCCATTGTATATCCTCCTCTATAATGTATATATAATTAAAAGAATAAATTATTCTCTTAATATTAAAAATGAAAATATATTATTATTACTAAAGTTTTACCAAGTACTTATAAAATAAAGTAAATTTCAGTAATGAATAATAAAAGAATAAACCTCATTATATATGACTGAGGTCCCAAATGTTATAATTGCATAAAAAAAGCAAACCTCATTGTAGACAATGTAGACAATACAGTTGCCTAAAAGGGTGCTGTTTTTCTTTGCTAAATAAAAGCAAACCCATAGTGTAGACAATTCGGTTGTCACGTAGAAACTTCCACACCAAATTTGTGGAATTATATGAGTAAATATTAAATTCCCGTATAATTGTAGCAAGTATTTTAATTAAGTGCAAGAAAATAAATTCTAAAAAACCTAATAAATGATAATAAGCAAGATAATGATGAGATGTTATTAACTATAAATTAAAAGGATGTGAAAAATGGTATTTCATTCTTCACATCCTTATTCTAATTATAATTTTGAATATGATATTTAGGGTCTTCAAGAGAGCGCATTCCTAAATAAATATATATACATGCAATTCCTAAGTATATTAAAGAAGTTAATAAAAATGGTAAACTAAGTCCAAAGGAATTTAAAACAGCAAATAGCAAAATTGGTGTAGTAACTGCATACATAGAGATTTTAACAATATCTATATAGCGCACCTTAGTTTCAGCTATGGCATTAATAATTAAGCCCAATAAACCTAAAATAGCAAAACAAATAAATAAATTTAATAAGAATATAAATAAAGGTACGAAAATGAATAAAAATACAATTAAATAGATTTTTAATGTATTAACAGAAGAAATAAATGTATCTTTTGTTAATCCTTCCAGATAATCAATATTAGCTAATTTAATACTACTTAATCCGCTAGGATCTTTATAATGAATTGAATATTGATCTATCAAATAACCTTTATCATATTGATATAACTTAGATGCATTCACAGTATTTGTAGTATCAAAACCTATATAAATACCATTCTCAACAATTTCAATAGGTTTATCAATATTCATTGATAATACACCATCTTTAACAGAAAAATCAGGCAGATCTGATACCATTACTTTGTTTGCTTCATTAAATACAATGTTTAACTGTATTGTAACAAATATATTAAATACAGTTGAAAATAATAAACATATTAAAAAAAGATATAAAATAGCTTTTCCCATAGATTGTTTAATATAAACATTATAAACACTAAAATCCCCAAAACTTTTAGAAAACTTCTTCATAAATCCCATATTTTCGTCCATAATTACCCCCCTATAAAATATAAAATAGACAAATATAATTATAACATATAAAGGTAAAAATGGTAACCTGTTAAAAGAATATTTTTACTTTCTATTAATTAGCTTTGGTTTTAACATTTCATAATAGATAATTGAAATAACTATTGTTATTAATACAATTATAATTTCAGAAATAATGGTATTAATTTTATTTGTATAGGGCAATAACTGATATTTATGAATTAATTTAATTACTGCTCCGTGACATAGATACATACATAATGAATAAGAACCTATTTTTGAAAGTAAAGTTTTTTTGTTACTAACTAATATTATAATAGTCATTCCAAGAACAGTAGCTCCTATATAATGATAAATTCTTAATAATAAAGGAATAAATTCTTTTTCAAAATATGCAGTATAATAAGTATATTCAAATAATGATTCTACTCGTACATAATTTGATATAAAGAATAAAATCAAAATAATAATTCCTGAAGATAAAAATAACTTAATACTATTTTTCTTCAGGATTGAAATATAGTCTTTCTTAAACATTGTTCCTAAAATAAAAAATGGTAAAAAGAAAAAGGTTCTTGAGGAACTTACATAGGCACCTACACTTTTATCAAAACCAATATATAATGCAATGATAGTAGAAAAAATAAGCCATTTTTTCTTATCTCCTATAAAATCATAAATGATATACCAAAAGGTTAAAGAAAGTAAATACCATAATGTCCATTGTGGAGATAATAATTCTACAAAATCTGAACTTTTTCCAAAAATAATACTATTAAAAAAATAGTAAAAAATTTGACCACATATATATACTAATAAAATGGATTTAACTTTTTCTTTTGTAGTACGTGAACTCATTTCGCAAAAATAGCCTGATACAAATGTAAATAAGGGCATATGAAAAATATATAAAAATAATATAAAAAAATGAGTATTGAAGGTGTTTGGGTTAATGTGTTCTAAGGAATTACCAATTATTACAGCTATAATTAATAGTCCTTTTAAATTGTCAAAAAAATAATCTCTAGTTTTTATTATACTCTCCTCCTTAGTGTTAATAACCTAATTAATATATATGGTTAATTGAATAAAAGCAATATTAATATATAGGTTCTTTGTATATTATTTGTTTTTAATGTATAAAATGTAGAAACTTTTCAAAAATACCATGCTTAATAAGAAGTGCTTACAAAATTAAGAAAACAAATAGCAAGTTGTTATAGCTGTATTTATATTACTTAGATAGACTCCAAGTAAATATAAAACAATAAAACAACTTGCTATTAGATATTTTTAATATTTTAAAATCAACATTTATCTAAAATAGATAATGTAATAAATAATAATTCTACATGAATAATATATCTATTAATTACTGATTGTTATTTCTTGGATTGTTATTCATATTTCCCATTAACATGCTTAATAAATCGTTCATGTTATTATTATTGTTATTATTGTTATTATTCATATTTTGATCGTTCATCATATTCATATTCTGACCATTCATCATGTTCATAAAAGGGTTACCTCCATTACCCATAAGCATGTTCATTAGAGGATTGCCTCCATTTCCCATAAACATATTCATTAAAGGATTATTATTCATATTATTATTTGATGAATTGTTACCCATAAACATATTCATAAGAGGATTACCTCCATTACCCATTAAAAGAGAATTTAAAAGTAGTGCTAATAAAGGATTCATATTACCACCTCAAATGTATTATTGTTTATATATACTATTTATATTTATTACAAAATGATACATGTAAAAACATTTTATTTATATGAAAAAAATAGTAAAATGAAATAAATAGCTATCTTGGAGGGTATGATGTATAATAAAGAATTTATAAGAAAAGATTACAAAAGTGAACAGAATAAAGAAAGAAACATGAAAAATATAAGAGCATTATATGATATTGCAGAAAAAAATAAATATACAATTGACGATGAAACTTGGAATGATTTAGAAATGGATTATTTATTTGAAAAAATGGATAGAACATACTCTTCTGAGGGAGAGCAGGTATTGTATACAATACTAAGGAATCCACTAGTTAATGAGGAACAAATAAAAAAAAGATCAGATCTAATACACGGATTTTCTTATGATGAAGAGTTAAGAACAAAATTAAGATATATTTTATTTATGATGAAAAGAGATAAAAAAAATATTTTCTTTGAAATGATGGATGGGTTACTTTTAGTAAATAAAGTTAAATACTTTGTCTACAGTATTTTAGGAAAAGTTATACCTGTTATACTTATTGTTTTAGCAATAGCACTAAAAGAACCAAAGTTTATGATTGGCTTAATGGTATCAGTATTTATAAATATTGCTATTAATCAATATGAAAGAGATAAAATACGAGGGACAGGATTATTATTTTTAAGAGATTTATTATTAGCCTCTAAAAAAATAAGTAGGATTAAAGATGATAAAATATCAAGTTATACAATTGAAATAAAGAATATACTGAAAAAAATAAAAAAAATAGACAGGGGTACCGTTACACTTAAAATACTCACTGTTTTAGGTGGAGTTTTAGAAATATTTTCAATTCCTTTCTTAATAGAAGAAACTACTTACTATAAAATAAGTGATAAAATTAAGGCAAATGAAGGATTAATATTTAAGTTGTATTATTTAATTGGTGAACTTGATGCATTAATTTCTATTGCAAGTTATAAAGATAGTAATAAAGATAAAATTTGTACACCAACATTTATAGAGGAAAAAGAGTTATATATAAAAGAGGGGATAGTACCATTTATAAAAAATCCTGTGCCTAATACTCTATATATTAAGAAAAAGGGGATTGTATTAACTGGTACTAATATGTCTGGTAAATCGACTTTCTTGAGAATGGTAGCTATTAATGTTTTATTAGCACAAAGTTTTAATTTCTGTTTAGCAAAAGAATATAAAGGGTGTTTTTTAAATTTGGTATCTTCAATTTCGCCGAAAGATGATATAAATAATGGAAAAAGTTATTATTTAGCGGAAGCAGAAGGAATATTAAGAATTATTAAAGCTCTTGATGATAATATTACTGTATTTTGTCCAATTGATGAAATATTTAGGGGAACAAATCCTGTTGAAAGAATATCATCTTCAGCAGAAATATTAAAATATATTAATGAAAGAAATGCCTTAACCATAGTAGCAACTCATGATAGAGAGTTAACTGAAATATTAAAAGAAGAATATGATTTTTTCTATTTCAGTGAAGAAGTTAAAAAGGAAGAAGGTTTAAAATTTGACTACAAATTAAAGAAAGGGGTAAATAAAAATAGGAATGCAATAAAATTGTTAGAATATATTGGTTATCCCAAAGAAATAGTAGAAAATTCATTTAAGCGAAGTGAAACTTTAGATAAATATATATAAATTAGGAGGTAATTATGGAAAATTTTCATTATTCAATAGGGACTAAAATATTTTTTGGTAAAGGAGAAATAAAAAATCTTGTCAATGTAATAAAAGAATATGGTAAAAAAGTTTTAATTCTTTATGGAGGAGGCAGTATTAAAAAGATTGGTTTATATGATGAAGTTATTAAAATATTAAAAGATAATAACATTAGTTATGTTGAATTGTCTGGAGTTGAACCAAATCCTAGAATAACAACTGTGAGAGAGGGTATTGAAATTTGTAAGAAAGAACAGGTGGATGTTATTCTTCCAATAGGTGGTGGTAGCACAATAGATTGCGGAAAAGTTATAGCTGCAGGGATAATGTATGATGGTGATCCATGGGATATTGTGATAGATGCTTCTAAAATAAAAGCAGCATTACCTATTATTTCTATATTAACCTTATCAGCAACAGGATCAGAAATGGATGGATTTGCAGTTATTTCTGACTTGGAAAAAAATATGAAAATTGGTACTGGTCACGAATTGCTTAAGCCAAAGGCATCAATATTAGATCCAACATATACTTATACAGTGTCAAAGAAGCAGACAGCAGCAGGTACAGCTGATATAATATCACATACTCTAGAAAATTACTTTAATAATGTTGAAGGTGCATATGTACAAAGTAGACTTGCAGAAGGAATATTAAAAACTTGCATAAAGTATGGGGTAATTGCTATAGAGGAACCTAAAAATTATGAAGCAAGAGCAAATTTAATGTGGGCATCAAGTTTAGCTATAAATGGTATACTATCATATGGAGCAGATAAAAGTTGGTCAGTTCACCCTATGGAACATGAGTTAAGTGCTTTCTATGATATAACTCATGGGGAAGGTCTTGCTATTTTAACGCCTCATTGGATGAGATATGTTTTAAATGATAACACAATAAATAAATTTGTTGAATTTGGTGTAAATGTATGGGGGATAGATGAAAGTCTACCTGAATATCACATTGCTAATAAAGCTATAGATATGATGGCAGATTATTTTAAAGCACTAGGAATACCATCTACTCTTAGAGAAGTTGGTATTTTAGATGATAACAAATTTGAAATTATGGCAAAACAAGCAGTTAGATCTAAGATTATTAATGGATTTGTTCCTTTAAATCAAGAAGATGTAATTAATATTTTTAAAGCATCATTATAAAAAAGACGTAAGATAAAAGGGAGTATTTTTATGATTTTTTCAACTTTAACAATTAATAATATTGATCCTATATATGTTCAAATAGAAAAACATATAATGGATGGAATAAATAAAGGAGAATTAAGAAAAGATAGCAAACTTCCTTCAACAAGAGAAGCAAGTAAAATTTTAAATATTAGTAGAAATTCAGTTATTGCAGCTTATGAGGAATTAGAAAGTAAAGGGTTAATAATTACTAAGAAAGGAAGAGGTACATTTATTTGTGCTGAAGGAGTAAAAGAAACCTTTGAATACAATGTAGATTGGAATAAAAAAACTAACAATTATAGTAGAACTTTATTAGATTTAGATATAATGAAAAATGAATTACACTATAAAAAAGGCATGATATCATTTAAATCTATTGCGCCTTCAGATGAATTATTTAATTTAGATGACTTTAAAAGAGCTTTTTTAGATGCTTGGAGTAATGAAGAAAAAAATTTATTAAATTATGGATATGCTAAAGGGTATAAACCTTTAATTGATTATTTATTTACTTATATGGAAGATAAGTTAATAGATACAAACAATAAAGATATTCTTATTACAAATGGTTTTACAGAAGCTTTTGATATTGTAATCTCTTCATTAACCAATGAAGGAGATACAATTATATGTGAAGAACCAACACATAATACAGCACTAAAAATACTAAAAGCTCATGGAGTTAATGCGGTGCAAGTTCCATTAGACAATGAAGGAATGGATTTAATAGAATTAGAGAAAGCATTAATAAATTCTAAACCTAAATTTGGATATATAATACCATCTTACAATAATCCTACAGGAATTGTTACTAAAACAGGAAGAAGAAAAGAAATTTTGAAGTTATTTAGAAAATATAATGTTCCTATAATAGAAGATGGTTTTAATGAAGAATTATTATATAGTAGTTCTCCAATAGATCCATTAGCTGCTATGTCTGGAGAAGGAAATAGTATAATTTATCTTGGAAGTTTATCAAAAATATTATCTCCGGGACTTAGAATAGGCTGGATACTTGCAGATAAAAACCTAATAAACATATTAGAAAGTGTAAAAAGAGGTAGAACTATTCATTGTTCTTTTTTAGATCAAAGTATGTTTTACTACTACTTAAAAAGTGGCGCTTTAGATAGACATATTAAGAATGTCAGAAAATACTATAGAGATAAGTATAAATTAGTTATGGAAATGGTAAATGAATATATAGATTATGAGTGCGTAACAGGGGAAGGTGGATTGCATATTTTTATCAAACTAAAAAACAATATTAATGCAAGAGAATTGCTTAAAGAATGTTATAAAGAATATGTAATATTCACTCCAGGTGACTTGTTTTATTCAAATGGAAAAGGAAAAGATACTTTCAGAATAGGATTTGGAAGAGTAAGCGATGAAGATATTATTAAGGGTATTAAGATAATTGGAAAGAAGCTTAAGGAGAAGGAAAATGGATTTTGAGAAGGATAAGTTATATTATAAAGATCAATATATTAAAGAATTTTATAGTAATGTAAAAAATATTTATAAACAAGAAGATAAATATTATGTTATTTTAGAGCAAACTGCTTTTTTCCCTGGCGGTGGTGGCCAATGGTGTGATTTAGGATATATTGATGGCATTAAGGTTATTGAAGTTATAGAAGAAGATAATGTAATAATTCATATACTTCTTGAGGAACCAGAAAGACTTGAAAATGTTCATTGTATTATAAATTGGAGTAGAAGATTTGATGGAATGCAACAACATTTAGCGCAACATGTTTTGTCAGGATGCTTTTATACATTATTTAATTCAAATACAGCAGGAATTCATCTTGGAAAGGAAATTAGTACTGTAGATATAGTAGGGAATATATCAAATGATCAAATAATTAAAGTAGAAGAAAAAGCAAATGAAATAATCTACGAAAATCACAAGGTGAATTTTCAATTTAAAAATAGAAGAGAAGCTAAAACTATGGGCTTAAGGAGAGACTTACAGACAAAAGATAGTGAAATACGAATAGTTGAAATTGAAGATATAGATATAAATGCTTGTTGTGGCGTTCATCCTAGTAATACATTAGAAATACAAATGATAAAAATAATAGGACACTGCCCTCATAAGGGAAATACACGAATTGAATTTTTAGCTGGAGATAGGGCAATAAAGTATACCTTAATGAGAGATAATGTTTTAAAAGAGATATGTAATTCATTTAACGCTGGAGCTGACGAAGTTACAAAAAGCATAAAAAATTTATCTGATAGTAATAAAAAATTAAGAGAAGAGAATAACAAGTTAAATGATAAATTAAGTAAGTATGAAATGGAAGAATTAATAAATTCAAAAATAGAAGTAAATGGCGTTAATATTATAAGTAGAATATATGAGGAAAAGGAGATAAGGTATCTTACTAAGTTGCTAAAGAAAATAGTGATAAACGACAACTATATTGTATTATTTGCACTAAAGAATGAAGATAAGTGTAATTTACTTTTTGCAGAATCAGAGAATATTAATAATGTACATATGGGAGAGCTTCTTAAAGATACAGTAACACTAGTTGATGGTAAAGGTGGAGGAAATAAAGTTTTAGCTCAAGGAGCTGGCAAAAATATTCATAATATTAATAATGCAATGGATTATGCAGTAAGAAAGGTCAAGGAATTGATATAATGGATTTACTTAGAATACTAAATAATGATACATCTAATTTAGATGAAGAAGAAATTAAAATATTTAATGAATTTAATGAAAAATTAAAAGAAAAGATAATTGATGAGTTAATAGATTATGAAACAAATAAAATAAGAAATCTTAATAATGATGAACTAAGTAATCATGTTTATAGTTTATTCTATAATGGAATTAAAGGGTATAGAGAACTTACTATAAAGCAACTTATAGATTTGTACCTTACCAAGAAAAGTCATGATGATTTTATCAATATGCTTCAAAAATAAAGAAAATGAGAGAAAAATATAGAAAAACAGAGATATTTCAAAAAAATGTCTCTGTTTTGTTTTTTCATAAAAAAACAAAAGTTCTATAAACTTTGACTTTCTTTGACCTTTAAAATATAATGTATTTGTAAAAAGAAATAAGGCATAGCCAATAGGAGGTTTTAAGTATGTTTGGATTAGTACCATTAAGTAATAAAAATGTAAGGAAAGCTGGTGATACATTTAATGATCTCTTTGCTGATTTTGTTTCAAATGATTTCTTTAATAGTTTTGAAAACTATGGTGGTTTTAAAGCAGATATTAAAGAAACAAAAGATGGATATCTTGTAGATGCTGAACTTCCAGGAGTAGATAAAAAGGATATTAGTATTGAATATAAAAATAATATATTGACTATTTCAGCAAAGAAGTCTGAAGAAAAAAATGAAAAGAATGAAGATTACATTAGAAAAGAAAGAGTTTATGGTGATTTTAAGAGAAGCTTTAATGTTGAAAATGTTAAAGAAGAATTAATTAAAGCTAAATTTGAAAATGGCGTATTAAATATTGAATTGCCAAAAGAAGATAAAAATGATGAAAGTTATAAAATAAAAATTAGTTAATAAAACATGAGATTAGGAGGAATTAGTATGTTTACAATATTAGAAAATTCATTTTTTAGTCCTTTTGAAGATTTATTTGAAAGTAATTTTAACAATATGAATAGTGGAACCTTTAATGCAGATATTATAGAAAATGAGAAAGGATACTTAGTACAAGCAGAATTACCAGGAGTAAAAAAAGAAGATATAAATATAGAATATAGAGATAATAATTTAATTATTACTGCTAAGAGAGATGAAATATTAAATAACAATGGTAATAATGCAATAAGGAAAGAAAGATACTATGGTGAAATGGCAAGAAGCTTCTACATTGGAAATGTAGATAAGAATTTAATTAGAGCAAATTTTGAAAATGGAGTCTTACAAATTGCTATCCCCAAAGCTCAATCTTTCCAAAGCTATAATTCAATTCCAATAGAATAATACAAAGTCAAAGTATAAAAATTGATGTGTAAAGTGATTTTTCATTTTACACATCAATTTTTAGTTTATAGTTCTTGACTTTCTTTGACTTTAATTTTATAATAATATTGCATATTTAAAGGAGGTAATAACATGAGTGAAGAAAAAGGGAATATATCCATTCATACAGAAAATATTTTTCCAATAATTAAAAAATGGCTTTATTCTGATAAAGATATATTTATTAGAGAGTTAATTAGTAATGGTTGTGATGCTGTAAACAAGTATAAAAGACTTATTTCTATGGGTGAAATTAACGGTGATGAAAATGAAGAATTTAAAATTCTTGTTACAGTAAACAAAGAAAAAGGAACTATGACATTTAGTGATAATGGAATAGGAATGACTGAAGAAGAAGTTAAGAAATATATTAATCAAATTGCTTTCTCAGGGGCAGAAGATTTTGTGGAAAAATATAAGGATAAAATTGGAGAGGGAAATGATATAATAGGTCATTTTGGTCTTGGATTTTATTCAGCATTTATGGGAGCTGATAAAGTTCAAATTGATACTTTATCATACAAAGATGATGCAAAAGCTGTAAGATGGGTATGTAATGGTGGTACTGAATATGAAATAACTCCTTCAGACACAAGAGAAACACGTGGTACTACTATAACATTATATATGAATGATGATTCAAAGGAATTTTTAGAAGAATACAAAACAAGAAGTATAATTGCTAAGTATTGTGCTTTTATGCCTGTTGAAATATTTTTAGAAGATGAATGCATTGAGAAAAAAGAAGATGACAATAGTGTTGTATCTGCAATAAATGATACAAAGCCTCTATGGTTAAAGAAACCTAGTGAATGTACAGATGAGGAATATAAAGAGTTTTATAAAAAAGTATTTCACGACTATCAAGAACCTTTGTTTTGGATCCATTTAAATGTTGATTATCCATTTAATTTAAAAGGAATTCTTTACTTCCCTAAACTAAAAAATGAATTTGAATTAGTAGAAGGTGAAGTAAAATTATATAACAATCAAGTATTCGTAGCTGATAATATTAAAGAAGTAATTCCAGAATTTCTTTTACTATTAAAGGGAGCAATAGATTGTCCTGATTTGCCATTAAATGTTTCAAGAAGTTTCTTACAAAATGATAAAGATGTAAGTAGAATTTCTAAGCATATTATTAAAAAGGTGGCAGATAAGTTAAATTCTATTTTCAAAAATGAAAGAGAAAAATATAATGAGTTTTTTGATGATATTCAAATATTCATTAAGTTTGGATGCTTAAAAGATGAAGGATTCTATGATAAAATAAAGGATTCTATTGTCTTTAAAACTATAAATGACGAACACATAACACTAAAAGACTACTTAGAAAAAGCAAAAGATAAGCATGAAAATAAAGTATTCTATGTTAATGATCTTGAAAAACAAGCACAGTATATAAAATTATTTAAGGAATATGATTTAGATGCAATTATTTTAAATACACCAATAGACAACAACTTTATTTCATTCTTAGAGTACAAAGGTGAAGGAGTTAAGTTTGCCAGAGTAGATTCTGATATTTCAGATGTTCTTAAAGAAAAAGAGGAAAATGAAGATAATAAGGAAGATAATGATAAATTAATAGAATTGTTTAAAAATGCTGTATCTGATAAAGTAAAGGATATTTCAATTCAAAAACTTAAAAAAGAAGAAACACCAGCTATGGTATTAATATCTGAAGAATCAAGAAGAATGGCAGAAATGCAAAAACAATTTGGAATGCAAGGTCTAGGAAATATGCCTATTTCAAATGATAAATCATTAGTACTAAATAGTAATAACAAAATTATTAATAAAGTATTAGAATTAAGTAAAGACCAAGGTAATGAAGAAAAGATAAAGAAAATATGTAATCAAATTTTAGACTTGGCTTTAATTTCAGGACAAAATCTTGATGCAGAAGGATTAGAAAAATTTATTAATAGAAGTAATGAATTATTGTTACTAGCATTATAAGAAAAAAGGTTGTGCTTAAATATAATTAGCACAACCTTTTTCTTACTTTTCGTTGTTATTGTTAATTTCAATAAAATATCCAATTAAACAGAATATATATCCTATGCCTAATTCTTTTATAAAGTTAAAATTAGATGTTAATTTAAAAGTTATGATTTCGGCTATAAAAGCTGCTAAAATTGTTACAATTAAGGTCCAAATATAAAATGTCTTATTCTTTTTGCCATATTTAAGATATCCTTTAATAGTATATATTGGTATTATAATTCCACAAATTGAAGTTATAAATCCATATAATCCTACAATAATCCATAATATTATACCAACTAAACTTCCCAAAATAGAGAAGATAAACGCTTTATTTTGATTTTTTCCAAGGTATAATTTTGTCTTTTTAGATGAGAAAACATCTTGTCCAATATCAAATGGACAAGATGATAAATTGTAATATTGAGCTTTTTCAATAAAAAAATTAATTATTGAAAGGATGCTGTTAATATGAAAAGTTATTCTTCCAGTAACGTAATAAGTTATTTTAATAGAATTATTATTATAAATTGCAGAAGTAACGTTTGAATAACATTTTCTAATATGTTTTAAGGAATTATTTATATCCATTATAGTAAAATCATCATTTAATAAAAGAGGAAAGAAGATAATGTATATATTATCTTCTTCAATATTTTCGATTTTTAAGGGATAGCCCTTATACTTAGCAATTAATAGTTTATTATACTTGAAATAATCAATTTTCATTAATTTGCTTAATTCAGATAAAACGGTTTTTTTCATATTATCATTCCTAATAAATATTATGCATTGGCATTTTCAACCTTTGTAAAAGTAATTCTTGAAGTAGTTGATTTAAAAATTGGAATAAGTATAGGAATAGAAATTAAATATACAATTAATAAGTGAGATAAATTTTCATTTCTAAACTCAGAATTTGTTTTATATAAGTTATACATAGATTCCAATATAAGATTAATTGAGGAACCACCAGTGTTAGAAAAAACTAATTCTTTAAAACCTTGTCCAATATAAAATGATAAAGAAATCATTACTAATGTTACCACAAAAGAAAGTACTTTTCCTCGTAATTTTAATTCTCCTCCAAAGGCTGTATAACCTTTAAGAGCAAAATAGGCGATTGCTATAGAGCCAATACTAGCAACTACGTAATGGGCAATATGTAGTGGAATAGTAATACCTACACCTACCAAAGCAGCTAGAATACTACCTATTATTGGAGTAATAACATATTTATGCTCTTCTTTATATATGTTTTTAGTATCAATTGTATTTTCTAAAAATACTTTTTGTCTACAATCAAAACACATAAAATCATTGGAACCTTTGAATGATTGAAGTGAAGAATAAACGCATTCTCCGCAACATGAACAGCAAGAACTTACTAAATTTTGAGAAAATTCACCAATTATTTTATTTATAATTTCATAAATAACACTGGAATCACTATTTTGAGGAGAAAATAAAATCTCTAAAGTATTGTCTTTATAGGTTCCTTCTAAAACACATACAGTATTCTCCTTAATAGATAAAATAAATGAATTAAGTGTTTTTATATTGTAATTCTCAGTTAACTTTACTGGAATTTTAACAAGACATAATAAATCTTCATCTAATTCAATAGAAATATTATAGCTATTATATATTCCAAAAAGCAAATTATTATTTTCATTATAGTTTAAACCCAATTTAGAAGCTAAATCTGATAAAATCTCATATTTCATAAATAACCACCCTTATTATTTTCATATATATAAATTATATCAAAATTATTAGAAAATGTATACAAAACATGTAAAATTTATTAATAAATTCTTTCATTTGTTAACATTTACCCATTGGAGTATTGTAATAATTACATTTAAGTTGTAAAATAAAAAGGATTACAAAGGGGGGTTAATATGAAAAAAATAGTAAGTATTGTCTTATGTAGTTTATTATTATTTTCTTTAGTTGGTTGCGGTAAAAGTAATGATATTAAAGAAGACACATCTAACATTGAAAATACAGAGGAAACAGCTGATGTTGTATCAAATAGTTTAGATCAATTTAAAGCTGATTTAAAAGAAAAATCTTTAACTGTTGGATCAAATGAAGAATTTGTTTATGAAGATTTAAGCGCTAGTTTAGCTTACAAATTTGATGTTAATGGTTCATCTATTGAAATATATTATTATGATAAAGATAATTTATTTGATGGGGCTGACAAAGTAATAGAAGAAGCTAAAACAGGTACAATAACTAGAGATGAAAAGAAAGTTAATGTATTATATAGCAATTATTATATGCTAATAGGGGCTGATACTAATTCAGAATCAGCTACAATTGAAGAAGTGTTTAATAATTTGTTTAAGTAAGTTTACTATGTTTAGAAATAAACTATAATAAAAATTATTTTTTTTTTAATGAATGGAGGTAAAAATGAATGCTATAAAAAAAGTATTAACTATATTTTTATCTTTGATTATTTTAGTATCTACATTTGTCGGGTGTGTAAATAGTACAAAAGAAGATGAAAATACAATTGTTGTATGGGTAAGTTCCCTTGAGAATGAAAGAGAAAAGCTAAATGAATATGCACAAGAATGGGCTAAGGATAACAATGTTAATGTTATTTTAAAAATCAATGATGGTAGCGATGGTAAATCTTTAGCAGATACAAATGAATTCTTAAGACCTGATATTTTTTGGGGAATAGATGCTGAAGATACAGAATTATTAGCTAAATCTGATACTATAGTAAAGGTACCAGATAATCTAATTAGTTCTGATAGTTATGTTTCAGATGATTTAATTAGAGGCACATCAAATGGTGGTATTCAATATGGTATTCCTGTTACTCAAGAGTTTGTTATTTTATATTATAATAAAGATTTAGTTAATACAGTTCCTAAAACAATGGAGGAACTTGTTGAAGTTGCCAAAGATAAGGGAATGGCATTTGAACTTTCAAATTATTATTATTCTTATGGGTTTGTGGCATCACAAGGTGGATATATTTTTAAAGATAACAATGGAAAGTATGATGTTAAAGATATTGGAATTAATAATGAAGGTGCTAAAGAAGGCTATACTTTATTAAATAAATTGTTTGTTGATAATAATTTATTTGTTGGTGGAATGTCTGATATGGCAGCTGCTGGCAATTTTTCAGCAGGCAAAGTTGCATTTTACATAGGTGAACCTGGAAGGGTTAGAACTTTTACAAATGATAAAGTGAATTTTGGAACAGCAGTTATACCAACGTTAAATGGTAAAACAGTAACACCTTTAAAATATATTAAAATGGCTGTTGTAAGTAAAGTATCTAAAAAACAAGAGCAGTCCTGGAGTCTCATTAAATATTTGTCAGAAAGATGTGATGATGTTTATATGGAAATGGGACCTGCTGCACCAATTTATAAAAAGAGTTTAGAAAGTTCTATTTATAATGAGAATGAAAATCTGAAAAATCTATATAGTCAATCTCTTCAAACTACTTTATTACCAAATAATATTGAAAATGGAGCTTTTGATTATTCATTACCTTTAGGTTTTACAGGACTTGCAACTGGAGAACTTTCAGGTGAAGAATGTGGAGATAAAATAGAAGTAGAATTAAATAAGGTTTTAAAAGACTTATTTACTTATTAATTTTAAATCAACATTTATCTAAAATAGCTTAATATAAAAAAACCTGACTTACTTGAAGTCAGGATTTTTTTGTTTCTTCCTTAGATATATTTTAATTAATTCATTTATTATTAATGGAATCATGGATATTAATACTATAAAAATCCAATCTTTAAAAGTTAAAGAATAAACTTTAAAAATCTTTGCAAGAAAATCTATATTAACAATTAATACTTGAACTAATATGCCTAATATAATAGATAGGGATAAGTATTTATTTGAAAATGGACCCATGGTAATAATTGATTTAGTGTTATTTCTCATATTTAATGAAAAGAAAAGTTGGGATAAGGCTAACACTATAAAAGCAATAGTTTGTGCATGGCTTAAAGAATCTGGATATAAGGATTCACCAATTTTAAATGCAAACAGAGTTAAAAATCCAATTACAAATCCATTAATAACTAAAAATAATCCCATGCTTCCAGAAAATAAACTTTCTTTTGGATTTCTTGGTGGATAATTCATTACTGATTTATCAGCTTTTTCAACACCTAAGGATAGTGCTGGAAAGCTGTCAGTAATAAGATTAACCCATAGTATATGAATAGGTAGAAGTGGTGTAGGCCAATTTAAAACTATAGCAAAAAATAAAGCTATTATTTCACCTAGATTACAAGCAAGAAGAAAAATAATTGATTTTTTTATATTATTATAAATATTTCTACCTTCTTCTATAGCATTAACTATTGTGGAAAAATTATCATCGGTAAGTATCATATCAGCGGCACCCTTTGCCACATCAGTACCTGTAATACCCATTGCCACACCAATGTCAGCAGCTTTTAAACTTGGTGCATCATTAACACCATCACCTGTCATAGAAACAATGTTACCTTTTGATTTAAAAGCTTTAACAATTTTTACTTTATGCATAGGGGATACCCTGGCAAATATTTTGAATTTATCTATAATACTATTAAACTCTTCTTGATTATAGCTGTCTATTTCATTTCCAGACATACACTCATTAATATTAGAACATATTCCTAGTTCCTTACCTATAGCAAAAGCAGTATTTTTATGGTCACCAGTAATCATAACAGGAGTAATTCCAGCTTTCTTACATAAATTTATAGATGGCTTTACCTCTTTCCTAGGAGGGTCAATCATTGCCATAAAACCGATGAAAATAAGATCATCTTCCAGTTTGACCTTTGAATCCTTAGTTATTTCTTTATATCCTAAAGCCAGAACACGCAATGCATCTTTTGACATTTCTTCAGAAGCAATTAAAATATTATTTTTAATTTCTTTTGTTAATTCTTTTACTTCACCATTAATTGATATTTTTGTACAAATGTTAAGTAGACAATCTAAAGCACCTTTAGTAAAAACATAATTTACATTTCCAAAAGAATTAACTGTTGTCATAAGTTTTCTATCAGAGTCAAAAGGTATTTCATGTACTCTTTTATGAATTGAATTTAATTTATCTTTATTAATATTATATTTTATACCAGCTTCAATAAGAGCTATTTCTGTAGGATCTCCTGTTTTAGATTGAGAAGAAGATGTGGCATCATTACAAAGAACCATACCCTCTATTAGTAAATTATCCTCAAATTTATTAATATTAATATCTTCAATTAAAATAATAGTATCATTAACATAAGCTTTTTTAACTGTCATAACATTAAGTGTTAAAGTTCCAGTTTTATCAGAACAAATTATATTTACAGAACCTAAAGTTTCAACTGCAGGTAATTTCTTTACTATTGCATTTTCTTTTATCATTCTTTGAACACCGAGTGCTAAAACAATTGCAACTATTGCAGGCAAACCTTCTGGAATTGCAGCAACGGCTAAACTAATTGATGTTAAAAGCATTTCAAAAATATTTCTACCCTGAAAAATGGAAATAATGAATATTAATGCGCAAATTACTAATGCAACAATTCCAAGCTGTTTTCCAAGAGTTGATAATTTCTTTTGAAGGGGAGTGCTTTCTTCTTTTTCTTCATCAATCATTTGAAATATAGAACCAATCTCTGTATCCATTCCTGTTGCAACTACAATTCCAACACCACGACCATAAGTGGCTAAAGTGGACATATAAACCATATTAGTTCTATCTCCAATTGGAGCAGATTTATCAGCAATTATATTAGATGCATCTTTTGAAGCTGGGACTGATTCACCAGTAAAAGCTGATTCATCAATTGTAAGATTAGAAGATTCAATAAGCCTTAAATCAGCTGGAATATATCTTCCAGCATCTATTATTACAATATCTCCTATAACAACATCTAAAGAGGAAATTTCTATTATTTCCCCATTTCTTTTAACAATGGCCTTAGGAGTACTCATATTTTTTAATGCCTCTAGTGCTTTTTCTGCTTTTGATTCTTGAATTAAACCAATAAGTGCATTAATAATTACAACTACTAAAATAATAATTGAATCACTAACTTCTCCCATAATAAAAGAAATAATAGAAGCTCCAAATAAAATATAAATCATTGCATCATTTATTTGGGAAAAAAAACGTGCTATTAGTGATTTTTTAGGCTTTTCAGCTAATTTATTTTCTCCATAAGAATTTAATCTACTTTCTGCTTCAGAAGAGGAAAGCCCAGTGTTAGAATCGCTATTTAATTCCCTTAAGACTTCTTCAATTTTTTTATTAAACCACATATATTCACCACCATAAATAAAAATAAACTATATACTTATCATATATAGTTTATTCTTATTTATACGTTGTAAAATATAGAAGTATTAAATTAGTTTTCCGTGACTTAATTTTTTTTCTAAAATTCTAATTTTAAATTCTTTTTCGTAAGTTTTAATTTTAGATAAATCTTTATTTGTAACTAGAGAAATAGTGTAGCCTTTTTCTTCTTCACCACGTGCTGTTCTTCCAGCTCTATGTAAGTATTCAGTAGAAGTTAAAGGGAAATCTAAATTAATTATATGTGTAATATCTTTAATATCTAAGCCTCTTGCTGAAATATCTGATGAAATAAGAATATTAATCTTCCCATTTCTAAAACTTTCTAAGGCTTTCTGCCTTTCTTCTTTGCTTATTCCTTTATGAAGGGTAAAAGCGTTTTTACCTAAATAATTTAGCTTATCCGAAATTTTATTTATTTGATAATTTCCATTAATAAAAACTAAAGTTTTGGTTGGATTAGTGGCTGCTATTAGTTTTCTTAAGACTTCAAATTTATCTCTTTCCTCAACCTTTAGATAAAAATGTTCTATGTTCGGATTTAAAGGTATGCTTTCTTTGGTTTTAAAAATAGAAGGATTTTTCATAAATGTTTTACATGTATCAAGAGCCTTTTTACTCATTGTTGCAGAAAAAACCATAAGTTGAGTATCTTTCATGGCTTTTTTAATTATATCTTTAACCATATCTGAACTTGTATTTAAAAGTAAATTATCGCCTTCATCAATAACTATAGTCTTTATAGTATGAGGGGTAATTTTTTTCTTTTTAATTAAATCCATAACTCTCCCAGTAGAGCCTACAATAATATGAGGTTTAATATCCTTTAATTTTTTAATTTGTTTTTCTATATTAACATCACCAATTACAGCCATAGATGTAATATCCATATTAGAATTTTTGGCCAATAATTTTATTTCATTTTCAATTTGCATTACAAGTTCATGGGTTGGTGCTAAGATTAGTCCTTGATTTTCTTTTTTTTCAGTATTAATCTTTTGAAATAAAGGACATAAAAATGCTAAGGTTTTACCGCTTCCTGTATGTGATTCTCCAATTATATCTTTATTTAATAGGGCTTCTTTAATACATAAGTTTTGAATTTCAGTAGGCTTAACTATATTTTCCTTCTTTAACCCAGAAATGATGTTTGTATTTAATCCCAATTCTTCAAATGTCATATTATATTCTCCTTTTAAATTAATCTATTGTTATTATACGATATATATTAATTAATTGTAATAGTGTGGAGATTAATTAAGAAATTTAGTATAATTACAATAAAGAAAGGAATGGTAATATGGAAATCGGAAGAGTTAACAGACAACCAATTCAAAGAGAAGAAGAAAGAAAGATAACAACTGGGAAAAAAGGCTTTTCACAAAGCTTTAGCCATGCAAAAGAGAGAAAGTCAGAGGAACAATTAAAAAAAATGGCTAAAGACATTAATTCAAGGGGTAATAGACTTGCTTTAACCAAAACCTATGCAGATGTAAGAATGTATAAAAAAATGATAAAAGAATATTTGGAATCAGTTCTTCAGTTTATGTATCAAAGCAAAAAGGATATTAGTTTTTGGCAGACTCAATATTTTATAACAGTAGATACTGTAGATGAAAAATTAGAAGAGATTACCAATAAAATCATGGAAAAGGAAGCAGAAAACATTGATATTGCATCCACAATTGATGAAATTCAAGGATTAATAGTAGATATATACAGATAGAGAAGAGGAACAATGTTAAAAGAATTTATTAAATTTTATAAACCATATAAAAAATTATTTATTTTTGATTTAATAGTAGCATTTATTGCAGCAATATGTGATTTATTTTATCCAATGATGACAAGAGAACTAGTTAATAATTCAATTCCAAGTAAAAATATAAGAACTATAGTTGTTTTTGCATTTATTCTTATGGTTTTATTTGTTATTAAAGCAGGATGTATGTATTTTATGCAATATTATGGTCATGTAGTAGGGGTAAGAATGCAAGCAGATATGCGTAGAAATATTTTTACCCATTTACAAAGGCTTCCAAATAAGTTTTTTGATAACAATAAAACTGGGGATATAATGTCTAGAATAATAAATGACTTAATGGACATTTCAGAGCTAGCACATCATGGTCCTGAGGATCTATTTATTTCAATGGTAATGATTTTAGGTTCATTCATTATATTATGTACAATTAACATACCATTAACGTTAATAATCTTTGCTTTTGTTCCTATTATTGTAATTTTCACAAGGATTAAAAGAAAAAAGATGAAAAGAGCATTTTTGGAAACTAGGAAAGAAACAGGAGCTGTAAATGCTAATCTTGAAAACAGTATTTCAGGAATAAGAGTAACTAAAGCATTTATTAGTCATGATTATGAAGAGGAAAAATTTAATGAGGGCAATGGAAAATTTATTATATCAAGAGAAAATGCATATAAAATAATGGCAGAATATTTTTCTGGCTCTAATTTTTCAATAGATATTTTAAATTATGTTGTTTTAATAGGTGGTGGTATTTTTACCTTCTATGGAATAATAAGCATTGGTGATTTTTTAGCGTACTTATTATATATAAAAATATTTATGGATCCTATTAAAAAGCTAACTAACTTTATGGAACAATTTCAAAATGGAATGACAGGTTTTGAAAGATATTTAGAAATAATAAATGAGGATAAAGAAAAAGAATCTAAAAATGCTATTGAACTTACAGATGTTAAGGGTAAAATAACCTTTAAAAATGCTTCTTTTAGTTATGAAGATAATTTAATTTTAGATAATATTTCATTAGAGATTAAGGAAGGTAAAACTTTAGCTTTAGTAGGACCTTCTGGTGGTGGTAAAACAACATTTTGCAATTTGATACCTAGGTTTTATGATTTAGACAAAGGTGATATATTAATTGATGATAAAAGTATATATAACGTTACATTAGATTCATTAAGAAAAAGTATAGGTATAGTACAACAAGACGTATTCTTATTTACAGGTACAATTATGGAAAATATAAGATATGGTAACCTAAATGCCAGTGATGAAGAGGTTTTTGAAGCAGCAAAAAAGGCTAATATTCATGACTTTATTTTAGGGTTAGAAAATGGGTATAATACTTTTGTAGGTGAAAGAGGAATTAAATTATCAGGTGGACAAAAACAAAGAATTTCCATTGCAAGAGTATTTTTAAAAAATCCACCAATACTAATTTTAGATGAAGCAACTTCAGCTTTAGATAATGCTACAGAATATTATATTAAGAAATCCTTAGATGAATTAGCAAAAAATAGAACAACAATTGTCGTAGCTCATAGACTATCAACAATAAGAAATGCAGATGAAATAATTGTTCTAACTGAAAATGGTATTGAAGAAAGAGGTACTCATGAAGAGTTAATGGATTCAAATGGTATCTATAAAGAACTAAACAAATATATTAAAAATAGTTAAAAGATAAAAAGGAGAATGAAAGATATGATAAATTATGTAAATGATAGTGATTTTAATGAAAAGGTAAAAAAAAGTGAAGGAATAGTTATTATTGATTTTTATGCAGATTGGTGTGGACCATGTAAAATGCAAGGACCAGTTTTAGAAGAGTTACAAGAAGAAATTCAACAAGTAAAAATATATAAGTTAGATGTTGATAAAAATTCTATAACAGCTGATGAATTTAAAATTCAAAATATTCCTACCATTTTAGTTTTCAAAAATGGTGAAATGGTAGATAAAAAAATAGGCTTTCAACCAAAAGAAGTTTTATCAAATTACATAAAAGAAATCCTATAAAAAATTACTAAGGCGGCTTTGGAGCCGTCGATTTTTTTACCCATACTTGATTTTCAGAGCTTGCCGAAGAAAAGGCCAGGCGCATATATTTTGCTTTTTATTCTTTAGAAAATTAATATAATTTCATAAAGAATAAAATAGTTTGCAAAATGTTAATAAAATTAAAAAAGGTTTACATACAATAATATAGAATTCTATATATAAAAACGATAGTTTATTGCAAAAGGAGGGATTTTTATGGCAAGATTTACATTACCAAGAGATATTTATTTTGGAGAAAATTCATTAGAGGTATTGAAATCTATAAAAGGTAAAAAGGCTATAATAGTAGTTGGGGGAGGCTCAATGAAAAAATTTGGCTTTTTACAAAAAGCAGAAGAATATTTAAAAGAAGCAGGGTTAGAAGTTAAGATATTTGAAGGTGTAGAACCAGATCCATCTGTTGAAACTGTTATGAAAGGTGCTGAAGTAATGAGAGATTTTCAGCCAGATTGGATAGTTTCCATGGGAGGTGGATCACCTATTGATGCAGCTAAGGCAATGTGGATTTTTTATGAATATCCAGATTTTACTTTTGAAAAGGCAGTGGTACCATTTGGGTTACCAGAGCTAAGACAAAAAGCAAAATTTATTGCTATACCATCAACTAGTGGAACAGCTACAGAAGTAACAGCTTTTTCAGTAATTACAGATTACAAAGCTAAAATAAAATATCCTATAGCTGATTTTAATATTACACCAGACATTGCAATTGTTGATCCAGCTTTAGCACAAACAATGCCTCCTAAATTAGTTGCTCATACAGGAATGGATGCTTTAACTCATGGTATTGAAGCATACACAGCAGGATTAAGATCAAATTTTTCAGATCCATTAGCTATTAAATCAATACAAATGGTAAAAGAAAATCTATTAAATTCTTATAATGGAGATGTGAAGGCTAAAAATTTAATGCATGAAGCTCAATGTTTAGCAGGTATGGCATTTTCTAATGCACTACTTGGAATAGTTCATTCTATGGCCCATAAAACAGGAGCAGTATTCCATATACCTCATGGATGTGCAAATGCAATATTCTTACCTTATGTTATTCAATATAATCGAATTGAATGCGAAGAAAGATATGCAGATATAGGAAGAGCATTAAATTTAAAAGGAAGTACAGATAAGCAATTAACAGATTCATTGATTGAAATGATAAATGATATGAATACTAAATTAAACATACCTCATTCAATGAAAGAATATGGAATTTCTGAAGAAGACTTTAAAAATAATTTAAAATTTATTGCTCATAATGCAGTTTTAGATGCATGTACAGGCTCTAATCCAAGAACAATAGATGATGAAACTATGGAAAAGCTATTTGAATGTACTTACTATGGTAACAAAGTTCAATTGTAGTATTTGATCTAAGAGGCTAGAAATGGCCTCTTTTTTATTAATAACTTTGCAAGGGGTGATTATTATGGATGAAAAAATTATAGATTATTATAATAAATTAAATGAAGAAAAAAGATTGTTTATGGATTACAATCATACAGTAGAATATATAACTAATATGGCATATATAAAAAATATTATAAAAAAGAACAGTAAAGTATTAGATATATGTGCAGGTTCAGGAAATTATTCTTTTAAACTTGCGAAAAGTGGTCATGAAGTAACAGCAGGTGGTTTTGTAGAAAATCAAATTGATATTTTAGAAGAAAAACAAAAAAATAATGCTATTTTAAGTGAAATTTGCAAAATACAGCCTACAGATTTATCGAAATTTAATGATAATTATTTTGATTTAGTACTATGTATTGGACCTTTTTACATATTAAATAAAGAAGAATGTGAAATAGCCTTAATAGAAGCTTTAAGAGTATTAAAGCCAAGTGGATGTGTGGTTATTTCATATATTAACAAAAATGCAGTTTGTTTAAAAACAATTTCAGATAATTTAAAAAATATTGATGATGTTATGAATATATATAATAACAAACTATATAAAGATATATTTAAGCTATATAATCCATCTGAAATTGAATCTTTATTGTCAGGATTTAGAGTTACAATAGTGAACCATTTTGGATCAGATGGTATAGGTTATAGAATACCTACAATGGTAAATGAATCAAATAAAGAAGATTATAATAAATGGTTAAAATATCATTTAGCTACTTGTGAGGACAAGAATATATTAGGATATAGTTTACATGGAACTATAATAATTAGAAAATAGGAATAAGGTAGAAATTAAATATATTTTGTATTATTATATTCATATTAGGTTAAAATTCAATATGAATACATATAACTCTATAGAAGTGGGGGATTAAGGTGAACATAAATGAGGAAGTAAAACTTTTAAAAAGCTATGTTGTAGGATTAAGAAAGTATTTTCATAAGTTTCCTGAATTAGGTTTAGAGGAATATGAAACTTCAAAAAAAATAAAAGAAGAATTAACCAATATGGATATTCCTTTTAAAGAGGTTGCTAAAACAGGAGTATTAGCTGAAATTGGAAATGAAGAGGGGAAACATATAGCATTAAGAGCTGATATGGATGCTTTAAAAATAGAAGAGAAAACAGAAGTTGCTTATTCTTCTCAAAATAAGGGCATAATGCATGCTTGTGGTCATGATGCTCATATGGCTGCATTATTAGGTGCAGCAAAAATTCTAAAAAAACATGAAAGTGAAATAAAAGGTAAAATATCTTTATTATTTCAACCTTCTGAGGAAAATTGTTTAGGTGCAAAGCTTATGATTGAAGACGGTGCTTTAGAAGATGTTGAAGAGATTTTTGGACTTCATGTTTTTGCAGATATAGAATGTGGTAAAATATCTATTGAACCTGGAGCAAGAATGGCTGCCTCAGATATTTTTACTATTAAGATTAAAGGGAAAAGTGGACATGCTGGTAAACCACATCAATGTGTTGATGCATCATTAATTGCAGCAGCAATTATTATGAATTTACAATCTATTATTAGTAGGGAAGAAGATCCACTTAATTCAGCAGTTGTAACTATTGGTCAAGTACATGCTGGTAAACAACATAATATAATTCCAGGCGATGCATTTATTAAAGGAACTGTTAGAAGTTTCTCCTTAGTTGATGCAAAGCAGATAGAAAAGTCAATTAAAAGAATTGCACATGGAACAGCAGCAATTTATGGTGGAACAGCAGAAGTGGATTATATATTATCAGCGCATCCAGTTGTATTTAATGATGAAGATGTTACAAAAGTTGCAGTTAATGCTGCAAAAAAAGTTTTTAATGAAAATCAAATTGTATCAATTCCTAAAATGCTACTTGGTGAAGATTTTTCCGTTTATCAAAAGAGGATTCCAGGTGTGTTTGCATTTGTTGGAGCTGGTAATGAGGAAATTGATAGAGCATATCCAAATCATAGTGACAAATTTAATATAGATGAAAAAGCTGTAACAATTTCAACTGCTCTTTATGTTGCATATGCTATGGAAACCTTAAATAATGAAGAAAAATAAAAAATAGATGTAGTATTTGGAGGAAAAATGGAGGGACTTTTTGAATTTGAAAAATATATAAGTGAGTTAAATGGTGTATCAATTACAATAAGACTTTTTTTAGCAGTACTTTGTGGAGGACTTATTGGTCTTGAACGTGGAAGAAAAGGACAAGCAGCAGGATGTAGAACCCATATGTTAGTTTGTATTGGTTCAGCTTTAGTCATGATGACTAATATTTATGTTGTTGATGTATATAGTCCTTCTTCAGATCCAACAAGAATAGGTGCACAAGTTGTTAGTGGAATTGGTTTTTTAGGAGCAGGTAGTATATTAGTAACAAGTAAAAACCAAATCAGAGGGTTAACCACTGCTGCAGGCCTTTGGGCATCAGCATGTATGGGATTAGCTATTGGAGTTGGATTTTATGAATTAGCGATTATAGGGAATATATTCATTTTTGCTGTAATTGCTGTTGTAAATAAATTTGACAGAAAAGTATACGGTAAATCTAGGATGGTTGAGATATATGTAGAATTTGAAGATTCTCATGTTCTTAAGAGAATAATAGAATTTTGCAGAGATAATTCTATTCAAATTGTTAATATACAAGTGGTTAAAAATAAAGCTATCGAAAAAATTAGAACAGGTGCAATTTTAACATTGAAATGTAAAGAAAAACGTGAGCATTCTGAATTAATAGCTGAATTAAGTGAAGTTAAAGATCTTCAATTTATTGAAGAATTATAATATATATTTACGAGGGTGAAAAAATGAATAAAGCAGCAAAATTAATAGGGAGATTTTTATTATTTATACTAGGGGTTATTATTATTTTACTAGCAATGTTTTTTATAAACCAAAAGATGGCATTAAGAAATGAAGAAAAATTATTAAAACCTTTAGGTCAAGAAGTTGAAGTAAATGGACATAAAATTAATGTTTATTTAGAAGGGGGAGGACATGATACACTAGTGTTTATGTCAGGGAATAGTACATGTAGCCCAGTTTTAGATTTTAAAAGCCTATATAGTGAGCTAAAGGATAATTATAGAATAGCAGTTGTAGAACGAGCAGGTTATGGTTATAGTGAAGATGTAGACACATCAAGAGATCTTGACACTGTATTAGAGGAAACTAGAGCAGCATTAAAAAAAGCAGGGGAAAATGGACCATATATATTATATCCACATTCAATGTCAGCCCTTGAAGCATTATATTGGGCTGAAAAATATCCAGATGAAATTAAAGCAATTGTAGGTCTAGATCCTGCAGTTCCAGAAATATATGATAATTATGAATTACAAAGTGAAGGTAAAACTAATATTTTAAAGATAGAAAAATATTTAGGAATAAGCAGATTTGCACCATCATCTTTAAATAGTATACCTGCCATAAATGCAGGTTATTTAAGCGAAGATGATATAAAATTATATAAAGCAATCTATTATAGAAAGTTTTTATCTAAGGCTATGATAAATGAAATGGAAATAGTAAAAGACAACTCAGATAAAGTTAAAAAATCTCAGGTACCTAAAGATATTCCAATGTTATTTTTTATGTCTACAGGAGAAGGAACAGGATTTGATAATAAAATATGGCAAGATACTATGAAGAGTTACATTTCTAAAATAAATAATGGAAGAGTAATTGAATTAAATTCTAGTCACTATGTGCAAGATTTTGCTCCAGTAGAAATTGCAGAAAAAAGTAAAGAATTTATAGAAAATCTAAATTAAGAATATTCAGGTCAGAAGTATATATAAACTTCTGACTTTTTCTATTTATTATTTACATTATATAGCAAGAAAAGTAAATTCATGATATAATACTAGAAAACGTTATCAAACTATTATATATAGGGGGTATATGATGGATAAGAAGTTTTGTAAGATTATTACTATTATTATATCTATTTTTCTATTTTTATCAATTTCAACTACCTTAGCTTTTGCTAATACTTTGCCTGGTAATTATGATCCAAGAGATTTAGATTTAATGACAGAAGTAAAAAATCAAAATCCACATGATGTATGCTGGGCTTTTGCAGGAATAGGAGCATTAGAAAGTTATTTAAAGGTAAAGGGCTATGGAAAATATGATTTATCTGAAGAACATGCCAGATGGAATGCTACATTAAATAATGAGGGCTATGGTTGGAATAGAGATGGAAGAGATGCTGGAGCTGCAATAATTATGCCAGGTTATTTTACTTCAAATTCAGGTATTAAATTGGAAAGTGACATTCCATATCAAACATTTTTAATGGCTCAAAAACCTGAAAATTTTGATTCTGCACCTTCAATATTTAATGTTACTGATATTGAGTACTTAGATAATAATATTGAAGAAATTAAATCAGCAATATTAAAATATGGGTCTGTAGTTTCTTCCTATTATGATAGCAAAATTTTTCTTAATTCACTAACTAATAGCTATGCATGTATAACAAATGAAGAGTATGGGACTAACCATAATATTAATATAGTAGGATGGGATGATAATTATTCAAAAGATAATTTTTTGAGTTATAATAAGCCAAAAAATAATGGTGCATGGCTTATTAAAAATAGTTGGGGCCCATATAAATATGATAATGGGTATATGTGGATTTCATATGAGGACAAGTATTTATTATCAACAGCTAATAATAGAATAAATTATATAATTAGAAATGTAGAGAAAAAAGATGAGAAGGAGAAAAAGTATGAATATGATGAATATGGAGCAACTACATATTTATATTTAAACAATTCTACAGGAAATGCACAAGAAATGGTATATGCTAACGTTTATGATTTCACTGAAGAATACAATAAACTTCACTCAATAATGTTTATGACAAAGGAAAAAGGTGCAAAATATACATTATACTATGGAAAGGTTGTTAATGGACAACCTGACTTAAAAGAAGAAAATATGATTAAATTAAAATCAGGAGTAGTGCCATATGCAGGATATATTACTGTAAATACAGATGATTTTATTTTACCAGAGGGTAAAGGTGCTGTTGTAGTTAAACTTGATAATACTGTAAATAATAAGAAGGTTGGATTAGGCTGCGAAAGTAATATTAATTACACTAATGGGAAAAGTGCATATATAGCAAAAGCTAATATAGGAGAAAGCTACATATATAGTGATAATGAATTAATTGATATTAATGAAGCTTTTACTGATTCCAGTAGAAGTCTTACTATTAAGGCAATAACTAAAAAATCATCAGATACAAGTATAAAATCAATAAAGGTTTCTGATTATATTTGTAACTATAATAGTGAAGATGGAACATATAATATAATCTTACCTTATAAGACAATACATTCTACTTTACCTATTTCAGTATTAGCTAATAATAAATATTCTACAGTTAATATAGACAATAATAGTATAAATGTTTCTGATCGTTTATATAAAGAATCCTTTAATATTAATGTTGAGGCACCAGATAAAACCAACAAAACCTATACTGTTAATGTATCTGTATCAGATAATATTATTGATAGTGAAGATTTTATGAAATATTTTAATGAACAATATTCAGAAGATATTAATAATATAATTGATATAAACAATGTATATGACAATTTAAAAGAAGAAGAGAAGAATAAGGTATCTCAGGATATAAAGGATACATTAAATAAAGATAAGGAAAAAGTAAAAGAATTATTTAATTATAATAATGGAATCAGGATAGATGGCATACCATGGTATGAAGAAGCAATAAACTCAGAAATATATAGTAATGATTCTGAATGGATATCTTTAAATGAAAATATAATAAAATTATATAAATTAAAACTTATTGACCATAAGACTAATTTAGATTATTATTTTAATAATGAAATTCAAATAACATTGGACAACAATATATTTAGCCAGTACAACAATTTGAAAATTATTAATAAATCAAAGGATGGGACTATAGAGATTATAGAACCTAAAATAATAAATGATAAAATTAGTTTTGAAGGTAAAAATATATATTTATTTGGAATTATTGGTGAAAAAAACCTAAAGAATGTTGGGTTAGGTGACGATAATAAAACAGAGGATGAATCAGAGGAGAATGGTCAAGTTTTAGGGGATAATACCTATAATGATAATATGGTTGAAAGTAAGGATTCATCAAATACATTTTTTTATTTAATTATTTTTATATCATCATTGATAATATTTGTATTTACATTATTAAATACAAAAAATAATAATATACATATTAGAAGAAGGAGTAATTAAAAAAATGAGATCAGTTTACAAGAATCCAAAAGAACTAGCTACTGCAGTAAAGGACTTAATCGATTTATATCAAGATAATCTAATGAGTTATGATAAGTTAGAGGATAAGATAATAAAAATATCCAAATCAAATGAAGAAAGATTTTTTAAGAATGATAAAATTGATGGGAAATTAGCCACTGTATTGGGAAATGAAAGATTAGAAATTGTGAATAAAATTTTATTAGAAGAATAGAATTTATTAAGGATGCTTTATTTCATCTTAGGATGTTAAAACATCCTTTTTTAATATAATAATATAAATTGACAAAATTAATATTATTATGGTAACCTTAAGAACGAATATTATTATATAATTAAAAAAGACAAAAATATTTAAGTGTTTTTGTCTTTTTTAAGGATAAGCCATATTTATATAAAGTAATTATTAAGTTTTTTAATAGTCATAGTGATAGGTTAAAATTATAGGGAGGCAAAATATTATGAAGCAAAAGAGATTAAAGAAATCCTGTATTCTTTTACTGATTTTTGTTTTTGGAAGTATATTTTTAGGGTGTAGTAGCAAGACTAATGATAACTTTGACAAAACAATAAAAGTAGGTACAAATGCAGAATTTCCACCATTCGAGTATATGAATGATAGTGGAGAAGTGGACGGATTTGATGTAGCTTTAATGAAAGCTATAGGACAAGAAATGGGGTATAATATACAATTTACCAATATGGAATTTAAATCCTTAACAGCATCTTTAAAGACTGGAGGATTGGATGCAGTAATAGCAGGAATGACAATTACTGATGAAAGAAAGCAAACTGTAGATTTTTCTGACAGTTATTATACAGCAACTCAATCAATAATTATTCCTCAGAATAGCAATATTACTTCTCTAGAAGAATTAAATGGAAAGAAAATTGCAGTTCAAGAAGGAACAACTGGAGACATAATTGTAACTCCTGGTGATGATAATGAAATTATAAAAGAAGCTACTGTAAAAAGATTTAAAAAAGGATCAGATGCTATAATAGAACTTCAAAATGGTGGAGTAGATGCTGTTGTAATCGATGAGAACCCAGCTAAAAACTTTGTAAACAAAAATAGCGATACATTAAAATTGGTACAAGATACTTCAACTACAGAAGAGTATGCTATAGCAGTAGGTAAAGGTAATAGTGAATTACTAAAGGATATAAATACAGGTTTAGAAAAAGTTAAAGCAAATGGAAAATTTGATGAATTAGTTAATGAGTATATTAACGGTGCAGTGTCAGAAACACAAGAAAAATCTGATAATGTTTTTGTTAATTTCATAAATAAAGTGAAATTTGTTTTTATAGATACTAAAGGATATGAATTATTACTAAAGGGTATTGGCGTTACACTTGGGATTTCTGCCCTTGCAGTATGTTTAGGAATTGTAATTGGATTTGTTGTTGCTTTAATGAAGCTAACAGAAACAAGAAAAGGAAGAAAAACTATTCTTTCAAGAATTGCAAACATTTATATAGATGTATTGCGTGGAACACCAGTTATGGTACAATTATTAATAATATATATGATTATATTCAAAAATAACATGGGCATAGTAGCAGCAGTTATTACCTTTGGTATTAATAGTGGTGCATATGTAGCTGAAAATATTAGGGCAGGAATTATGGCCGTAGATCATGGCCAAATGGAAGGTGGACGTTCATTAGGTTTTTCTTATGGAGAAACTATGAGGTACATTATAATGCCTCAAGCAATTAAAAATATATTGCCTGCTTTAGGAAATGAAATGATAACATTAGTAAAAGAAACATCAATTGTTGGATATGTAGCAATAGTTGATTTAACAAAAGCAGCTGATTTTATTATTTCAAGAACTTACGAAACTTTCTTACCTCTTATAGCAATAGCAATAATTTACTATGTTATAGTTAAGATTATGACTAAGTTACTTTTAATAATGGAGAGGAGGTTACGTAAAAGTGATATACGTTAATAATTTGAAGAAAAGCTACGGTGATTTAGAAGTTTTAAATGGAGTTAATTGTCATATAAAAGAAGGAGAATGTGTAGTTGTTATTGGTCCTTCAGGTTCGGGAAAAAGTACTTTTTTAAGATGTATTAATCGCTTAGAAAAGCCTACAGATGGTAGTATAAAAGTTAATGGAATTGATATTATGGATCCTAGTACAAATATTGATAAAATGAGACAACAAATTGGGATGGTATTTCAACATTTTAACTTATTTCCACATTTGACTATATTACAAAATGTAACACTTGCACCTACAAAACTAAAACTAATGAGTGAAGGCGAGGCTAAAAAGAAAGGTCTTGAACTTCTTGAAAGAGTAGGTTTAAGCAGTAAGTCAGATAATTATCCTGCACAGCTTTCAGGTGGACAAAAGCAACGTGTGGCAATTGCCAGAGCTTTAGCTATGAATCCGAAGGTAATTCTATTTGATGAACCAACTTCTGCCTTAGATCCTGAAATGGTTGGGGAAGTACTTGAGGTAATGAAAAAACTTGCAAAAGAAGGAATGACTATGGTAGTTGTAACTCATGAAATGGGCTTTGCAAAGGATGTATCTGATAGAGTAATTTTCATGGCAGATGGAAATATTGTAGAAGAAGGTACTCCAGAAGAAGTATTTGAGCATCCAACTCATGAAAGAACAAGAGCATTTTTAGGAAAAGTAATTAATAGATAATATATGGTACAAAGGTGTATTAATTTGAAGAATTCAAATTAATACACCTTTTTATATTTTCATTGTAAATTGAAAGTTTGTTGTGAAAAAAATTTCAAAAGTCAGAATTTTATGTTATAATGTAATAGTCAAAATTATATTATTTACATACAATAAATATAAAGGTGGTGAAAAACATGGCAGTAAAAGATTATAGAGAAATGTATGTAAGTACTATTCTTACTTTAAGTAGGAAAAAAATAACAACAATATTACTAGAGAGTACTTGTCTACATTATCTTTTGATGAATTAAAAGCCTTAGCTGAAAAATTACAAGCTTAGGTGGAAGGGAAAAAAATATGGTTTCCAGTGAAAAACACTAGAGAGTAGCAATTAAGATGTATTTAGCTACTCTTTTTTAATTATAGAAATAATTTTTAGGAGATTAAAAGTATGATTACAATTATAATTATTTTGACTTTAGCAGTAATTTTTTCAACAATAATAAATTATATTAGTGAATATGCCTTTAATAAAGCCTTTAATAAGCATAAAAAAACAGAAGAAGAAGCATATGCGTATCTAAAGAAGAAAAATGTACTTGATTTAGATATTTATAAAGAAGTAACTAGAGAAGAAGTATCATTAAACTCATTAGATGGAATTCTATTAAAAGGATACTTAATTGAAAAGTATCCTGAATCAAATAGATATATTATTTTAGTTCATGGATATACAGCAAATAATCATATTGATATGAGTTATGTAAGGTTTTTTATTAAAGAAGGGTTTAATGTCTTACTTATAGATCAAAGAGCACATGGAAATAGTCAAGGCACTTATCCAAGCTATGGATATTATGAACAGGATGATGTTTCAAGATGGATTAATTTTTTATATAGACGAAAAGGTGAAGAATTATTTTTAGGCCTTCATGGACAATCCTTAGGAGGAGCTACTGTATTAATGTGTGGAGCTAAAAATGACAAAGTTGATTTTATTATTGAAGACTGCGGATATTCAAGTGGTAAAGAAATAATAAAATATCAGATAAAACTTGTTAAATGGGTACCTTTAAATTCAGTATATTTGTTATTAAATCATAAAATAAAAAAGAGAGTTGGCTTTAGTTTAAATGATGTACATCCAATAAAGGATATTAAAAAGTGTAAAGCACCTATTTTATTTATTCATGGAGATAAAGATACTTGTGTGCCATGCAGTATGGCTAAGAAAATGTATGATGTAAGAAAAAATAAAAATGATAAATTGTTTATTGTTCCAGGAGCAGATCATATGTGTGCCTACAGTATGAAAAAAGCAGAATATGAGAGCATTTGCCATGAATTTATTGAAAATGCTGAATTAATTAAGAATAATAGGAGAAAATAGGTGTTACTATTTTCTCTATATGTGATATAATAGCAAATGTTCTGGTCCATTGGTCAAGTGGTTAAGATGCCACCCTCTCACGGTGGAGTCAGGGGTTCAATTCCCCTATGGACTACCATATAAAGCTACAAGTCTTGTGAAATAAGATTTGTAGCTTTTTTGGTTATCTAGATAATAAAGCCTCATTTTTGGGTGATGAAAATGCAGAAGTTAACACAGTTTTTTTTGATTTGTACCTTCCGATAGCTTAGAAAAAGGTAAAAAGTTATAATAAAAGGATTTGTATATTCGAGAGATATAAATAATATAAGATAGAATTATAAGAATCTACATTTTGTAGGTTCTTTCTTATTGTAAAAAATTAGTGGCTATAAATCAGTAAGTAACAGAGAAAATAATTTACAAATTAAAACAAATATTTAAATTATAAACATATAATATATTTACATTTATGGTAATATATTATACAATTTAAACGTATACAAAATATAATAATATTGTTCAATATTGGAAGGAATTAATTATGAGATTAAAAAAAATTATTTTTACTTTAGTTATGTATATTACTATATTTACTAGTATATTTACATTGAATATAGTTTCTGGATCTGCATATAGTACATTTAGCGATTATAAACTAAATGGTGGAGTTGGAAATTATGGATATAGTAATAGATATTACTATGTAACATCATCGGCTTCTAGTTTATCTTCAATAGTAGGACAAGCGGTAGATAGTTGGGTTTATACAACTTCATCAATAGGGGTAACAACACCAATTTCTATTACCAAGACATCAACTCAATCAGCAAGTGTTTTTGATGTTTATTATGATTCTGCACCATTTACCAGTTATGACGGCCTTGTAGCGGTTACACATATGTATGTATATGGTACGAATGTACAATCACCTAATTATATAGGAAATCCATATCAAAACTGGGGATGGTCTAAAATAATAATTAATCCTAATCTTTTTAGCAAATTGACAACTTATCAGACAAATGGAGTGGCTGTTTCAACAGCAAAAATTGGAATAATTGCTCATGAACTTGGGCATGCTATGGGATTAAGTCATAGTTCATCTCCTTATGTACTTATGTGTACTTTAAGTGGCGGAAGAGTGGTTAGTAAACCAACAGTAGATGACTGTAATGGTATAAATCATTTATATTAACAATACAAATATTAAATAATTGGAGGGAAAATTATGAGGAAAAAATTGTTAATTACAGTTTTGGGGTTAAGTGTTTTAGTTCTTATCGCTGGTTGTGGTAAAGAAATAACTACCGATAATCCAGTTGAAAGTAATGTAGATGCTAATAGTCTAGAAGCAAATGAAGATACAGATAAATTAGAACTTGCTGAAACGTCAGAAAAATTAGATATAGAAACTACCTTAGATGTTGTTAAAGAGTATAAGAGTATTGATGATTTAGCTAAAGATTCTAATATAATAATTGAAGGTGAAATCCAAGATGCTAAAATTACCTATGATACATTTGGTATTTATACTAACACTGAAATTAAAATTACAAATAGCATTTATGGAACCTTAGTACCTAATGATGTAATTAGTATAAGTTTTATGGGCGGAACAATTGAAGGAGAAGATGCAAAAAAATATAATATGGCAATTATAAAGGAGAAATTTGGGACAATAGATAATAATGTAAGTTCGGAAAAAATAGAGCAAAAAGTTAATGGCCTTGATAATTTTAAGACTGGAGATAAACTAATATTATTTTTGACTTATGAAAACAATAGATATCTTGTAACAGGTGCATATCAAGGTAGATTTAAATTAACAAATGATGATGTACAATTGAATAAAGAATTCAAGGATGCGTATAAGGAACTTAAAAAAGATAAGTTTGTTCAAGAAATAAAAAAATCTGTATCAAGAAAGAAATAAATTATTTCACTAAGGGAGATGCAAGAAAATCATTTGGCACTAAAAAAATTATATATTAAACTATTTATATGTAACTTTCAAAATATAAAGAAGGTGATTTCTGTATTGAATAGGAGTCATCTTTTTTTATGCCATCTTTATGGCAGGTTCTATTCCATCTGAAACAGATTGTTCAAATATAAATAGCATTTTAATGAAGAAATACTTGTAAACATATGGATATTGATATAATATATGTATATACCTAGTAATACAATGTATAATTAAAAATATAGGATGTGGATTAATGAAACAAATAGATAAAGAAATTTTAAAAGGAATAATTGATATTTTAATTCTTAAAATTATAAGAAATAGTAAAGAAATATATGGGTATAAATTAGCAAAAGAGATTAATGATTTAAATAATGGACAATATGAAATTAAGGAGGGTACATTATATCTTGCATTGAAGAGGTTAACTTCTAATAAATATTTAGAAAATTACTGGAAAGATTCAAATGATGAAGTAAGGAAGAGAAAATATTATAAAATCACAACAGAAGGAATTATATATCTAGAAGAAAAAGAAAGCACTTTAGAATATTTATCAGAATTAATAAAAAGAATTTAGGAGTGATAATATTGAAAAAGACAACAATAAAAGCAATAAATAAATATGTAAAAAAAGTATCCATGTCAGTATGTGAATATGATAAAAATTTATCAGATATTCAAGAAGAAATGAAGGCACATATAATTGATAAAACGAATGAATTAATAGACCAAAATTTAAAGGAAGAGGAAGCGTTAGAAAAAGCACTTTTAGATTTTGGAGATAGTAATTCTATATCTAAAGAATTTGGACCATTTACTCCTAAATTTAAATTTAATAATTTACTTAAAGCTTCATTGTTTGGATATATATTTTCAACTCTTTTACTAGTTATTACTTTCATTTTTATTAGATTTTATAATGAAGATTTTATTGCAATACATCATCTGCATATTAAAAGTATAGGAAATTGTAGTATTTTATTAATAAATATATTTTCTTTAAGTTTTATAATTTGGCAGATTATAAATTGTGTTCAAAGTAAAAGTATAATAATATTAAAAAAGAGTTTATTAATA
>JAAYPK010000091.1 GCA_012519845.1 Clostridiales bacterium | reverse complement strand
TAATAAAATCTAGTTAATATTTAGCTGGATTTTATTATTTTGTTGTATATATTTTATTTTTAATGATAAAATAATAATTAGATAAAAATAACGGGGGTGGATACTATGAACAGAAAATTTAGTAGTGTTTTTTGGGGAATTGCTTTAATACTAATTGGAGTAGGCTATGGAGGAGAAGCAATTGGAATATGGAATTTCAGTATATTATTTCCTGGGTGGTGGACTTTATTAATTATTATACCATCATTAATTAGTATGTTTGAAAGTGGTGTTAATGCTGGAAATTCATTTGGAGCAATAATAGGCATATTATTATTACTTAAATCATTAAGAATAATTAATGGAATATCAATATATAAGCTTTTTTTGCCAATAATCCTTGTACTTGTTGGAATTAGTATTTTATTTACTAAAAAATCCTTTATAAAAGATAAAGCGTCAAAAATAAGTGAAGGAGAAATCATAAGAGCTTACGCAATCTTTGGAGGACAAACAGTTAAACCTTTAAATGAAAAATTTTATGGGGCATCAACTGTATCAGTTTTTGGTGGTACTGATATTGATCTAAGAATGGCTATAATTAATGAAGATACTGTAATTAAGGTAACAGTAGTTATGGGCGGTACTGATATTTTTGTACCACCAAATGTAAATGTTAAAATCTCAGGTATTCCTATTTTCGGTGGAATAGATAATAAAGTGGCAGCATGCCCAATACAAAATGCACCAACAATTTATATTGATGCAATATGCATTTTTGGTGGTGTGGAAGTTAAATAATTATTATAGTATAACTAAGAGATGAGGAAATTTCTAAGCTTATCTGAGATATTTCCTCATTTCTTCTCTAACTAAATATCACCAAAATCAAGAAGAAATGGTAAAAATTTAATTGATTTATCTATGAATTTATCCTTCTAAAATCTTAACATAGAAATTTCTGTTTCTTGGACCATCAAATTCAACGAAATAAACGGATTGCCATGTACCTAAAATTATATTACCTTCATTTAGAATTAAGCTTTGAGAAGGATTAATTGTTGAAGATTTAAGATGGGCATGAGAATTGCCTTCAAAGTGTTTATAATTGTTATCGTTAATAGGGAATGCTTTATTAAAGCCATATATTAAGTCATGAATAACATCTGGATCAGCATTTTCATTAATGGTTATACCTGCAGTAGTATGCGGACAGTAAACTAAAACAATTCCATTTTTAATAGTTGTTTTTTTAATATCATCTTTAATAATTGTTGTAATATCTATATAGTTCTGACTTTCAGCTATAAATAAATTGTGTTTAAATAAATTCATACTTTTCACTCCTTATTTGAATTAATGTTAATATAATATAAAAATTAATATAGTTTTAATGAAAATGTGACTTTATAAAATAAAAGGATAAATAATAAGAAATTTACATTTTTTATTAAATATTTTTATATATAGTAAATTATATCATGTAATGTGTTTTGAATAAAATATAGTTTTTATATAGAATATAAGTGTATTAGTAAAATAATAATACTAAAATTATAAATAATATTTAATAAAGGGAGTGCTAATATGAAAGAAAAATTTTATATTTGTAAACATTGTGGTAATATTGTATCAATGATAGAAGATAAGGGTACACCATTAAGCTGTTGTGGGGATAAAATGACAGAATTAGTTGCTAATACTTCTGATGGAGCTACTGAAAAACATGTACCAGATGTTAAAGTAGAAGGAGATAAGGTTGTTGTTCAAGTTGGATCAGTAATTCATCCAATGACAGAAGAGCATCATATTGCATGGATATGTTTAATTACTAACAAAGGAAGCCAATTCAAGTATTTATCTGTTACAGATGAGCCAAAGGCTCAATTTACTTTAAATGAAGATGAAAAACCAAAGGCAGTATATGAATATTGTAATTTACATGGACTTTGGAAGAAAGAAATATAAATGATGTTAAGGTATGTTTAGTATTCTAAACATACCTTTTTCTTTTATGTTAGTATGTTCAAATTTGAGCAAAGTTTTAGATTTATGATATAATACTTTTAATATCCAAGGGAGAAGAATAATCTAATCCTTAAGATAAAAAATTAATTATAAGGGGAAAAAATGAACATTAATGAAATAATTCAAAAATTATATGATGAAAATAATGCTTCCAATGAGGAATTGCTATATTTACTAAATAATATTGACGATAACTCAAAGGATTTTTTGTTAAAAAAATCACATGAAACTAGCCTTAATATTTATGGAAACAAGGTATATATGAGGGGCTTAATTGAATTTACAAATTATTGTGTAAGAAATTGTAAATATTGTGGTATTAGAAAGGACAATAATAAGGCAGAAAGATATAGATTATCAAAAGAAGAAATATTAGCTTGTGCAAAGCAAGGTGACAAATTAGGGTATAAAACTTTTGTTTTACAAGGGGGAGAAGATCCTTTTTTTACCGATGAAAAGTTAATAGAAATAATAAAAGAAATAAAGAAAGAATTCCCAAGAAATGCAATTACTTTGTCTTTAGGAGAAAGAAGTTTTGAGTCATATAAAAGACTTTTTGATGCAGGTGCAGATAGATATTTGTTAAGACATGAAACTGCATCAAAAAAATTATATGAAAGCTTGCATCCTGGTGCAAGCTTAGAAAATAGAATTAATTGTTTATATAATTTAAAAAAAATAGGTTATCAAGTAGGGGCAGGGTTTATGGTAGAAATACCAAATCAAACAAATGAAAATTTGGTTGAGGATCTAGTTTTTTTAAAAAAGCTTAATCCAGCTATGGTGGGAATAGGACCATTTATTCCTCATAAAGATACACCATTAAGAGATGAAAAGGCTGGTACTTTAGAAAAAACTATTATTCTTCTTGGAATAATAAGGCTTTTATTACCTGATGTTTTATTACCTGCAACAACAGCTCTAGGAACAATTAATAAAAATGGTAGAGAAATGGGGTTAAAGGCAGGAGCTAATGTGGTTATGCCTAACCTTTCGCCTACATCAGTAAGAGAAAAATATTCACTATACAATGGCAAAATATGTACTGGTGATGAAGCAGCTGAATGTAGAAAATGTATTGAAGGAAGAATAAATAGAGCAGGATTTCAAGTTGAAATAAACAGGGGAGATAATATTAACTTTCAAAAAGAAAAAGTAATGTATTTATAGGGGGAATAAAAAATGAATAGTACACCAAATGGTAACAGAAAACATATAGTTATTTATGGGAAAACTAATTCAGGAAAATCGTCTTTAATAAATAAATTAGTTAATCAAGAAGTGGCATTAGTATCTTCTAAAGAAGGAACTACTACTGATCCCGTATTAAAAGCAATGGAGTTAATTCCAGTAGGGCCAGTCTTATTTATTGATACTGCAGGACTTGGAGATAATACTGAATTAGGTGATATAAGAATTAGTAAGACCTATGAATTTTTAAAAAGAACAGATATAGCAATTTATTTAATGGATGTAGAAGATATTGATATTAAAAAGCTAAGAGAAATAGAAAGGCAATTTAAAAAATACAATATTCCTTATCTAATTGTATTTAATAAAAAAGATAAACTTAATAGTGAAGAATATAAAAAACTAATTAATGATTATCCAAAAGCAATATTCATATCTTCTTTATTAGGAGAAGGAATTAATGAATTAAAGGATAAATTAGTTGAAATTATAGAAAAAGAAGAAGAAGAACTCCCTATATTAGGAGATTTATTGCCTTATGGTTCTAGAGTAGTTTTAGTTGTACCAGTTGATTCAGAAGCACCAAAAGGTAGGTTAATCTTGCCACAAGTTCAGTGCATTAGGGATTGTTTGGATCATGGTATAAAAAGTTATGTTGTAAGGGATACAGAATTAGAGGAAGCCTTGAAAGAGATAAAAAATGTAGATCTTGTTGTAACAGATTCTCAAGCCTTTAAAAAAGTATCTGAAATTGTACCAGAAAATATTGATATCACTGGATTTTCTATGTTGTTTGCAAGACAAAAAGGGAATATAAATGAATTTATCAAAGGAACTTTAGCAATTAAAAATTTAAAACCTGGAGATAAAATTCTTATTAGTGAAAGTTGTACTCATAATGTTTCTCATGAGGATATTGGACGTGTTAAAATTCCTAAACTTCTTAACAAATACGTAGGTGGTGAATTGCAATATACTTTTAAAGTTTCTCATGATTTTCCGGAACACATTGAAGAATATAAATTAGTGATTCACTGTGGTGCATGTATGATAAATCGAAAAACAGTGATTAATAGAATAAATTATTGCAAAGAAAAAGGAATACCTATTACAAATTATGGTGTAATATTGTCATTTTTAACTAATACATTGGAAAGAAGTAAAAAAATATTTGAAAGAATTAATTAAATAATTGTAAATAAAATTAACAATAAGGGACAAGTATAGATTTATATCCTATTTATTATATAATTAGATTAAGAAGTAGGATTAAATCAAGTACTTATTTTGAGTATTATTAGGAGGAAAAATGAAAAAGATAATATTCAGTAGAATAGTAATGGTTGGTTTATTAATGCTTTTACAAATTATATTCTTAGTTGTATCAATTTTGAAATTAAGTGAATCTTTTGTATATTTATATGTTTTTTTTGTAGTTTTAAGTATTGTTGTTGTTATATATATAGTGAGTAGGAAGGATAATCCATCTTACAAATTGGCTTGGACAATTCAAGTACTTTTATTCCCACTATTTGGAGGACTTTTTTATTTATTGTTTGGTGGAAATAAAATAAGGAAAAAATTAAAAAAGCAATTAAATGAAAATTATAAAAAAACAGAGAAGCTTCTTGTTCAAGATGAGGAGATAATAGAAGAAATAAATAATTTGGATAAAAATATTTGTAGTGAAGTAAAATATATAAAAAATTTCTCTAATTTCCCTATTTATAAAAATACAATTTCAGAGTATTTATCTCCAGGAGAAAAATTTTTTGAAAGACTTATTGCAGAGATAAAAAAAGCAAAACATTATATTTTTATGGAGTATTTTATTATTTCAGAAGGATTAATGTGGGATACAGTTTTAGGAGTTTTACAAGAAAAGGTAAAGGAAGGTGTAGATGTTAGATTAATTTATGATGATGTAGGGTGCATAACTACTTTACCAAGAAATTATAATAAAAAGCTTGAAGCTATGGGAATAAAAACTCTTATATTTAATGAGGTAATGCCAGTTCTTTCAGGGGTTGTTAATAATAGAGACCATAGGAAGATAACAGTGATAGATGGTCATACTGCATTTACAGGTGGATGTAATTTAGCTGATGAGTATATCAATGAAATAGTTAGATTTGGTCATTGGCAGGATGCATCATTATTAATAAAAGGGGATGCAGTTTGGAGTTTTACAATAATGTTCTTACAAATATGGGAATCCTTAAGAGAAGAAACTGGTGATACTGATCTTTCAAAATTTAAACCTAAAGTAAATTACAGTGGGGATTTTAAAAATGATGGTTATGTACAACCTTATGGGGACAGCCCATATGATACAGAATTAGTTGGAGAAAACGTTTATTTAAACATAATTAATAAAGCTAAAGATTATGTTTACATTAATACTCCATATTTAATTATTGATAATGAACTTGTAACTGCTTTAACTCTTGCAGCAAAAAGTGGAGTGGATGTTAGAATTATTACGCCACATATTGAGGATAAATGGTATGTGCATATAATTACAAGAGCATATTATTCACAATTAATAGAGGCAGGAGTAAAAATTTATGAGTATACTCCAGGATTTATTCATTCAAAAACATTTGTATCTGATGATGAAATAGCAGTTGTAGGAACAATTAATATGGACTATAGAAGTTTATATTTACATTTTGAATGTGGTGTATTTATGTATAATACACAAACAGTTAATGTAATGAAAAACGATTTCTTTAAAATTATGGAAAAATCTCAAAGAGTTACAATAGAAGATACTAAAGATGTAAAATGGTATATAGTTTTACTAAGAGCAATATTAAAAGTATTCGCTCCATTAATGTAATTAAAAATAACTAGTAAAACATGTTAATAAGTGCTAAAATAATAGTATAATATACAATATTCGACAAATGACTGGAGGGGTTATTATGAAAAGCATTAAATCTAAGTTGGTTTTCATATTTTCGGGATTATTAGTGGTTATTATCTTAGCTCTTTGCATATTTGGATATGGAATTTCAAATAGTAAAATGAAATCATTAGCCAATTCACAGATTGATAGCAAGGTACATACTGATTTAAATTCATTTGAAAATTTTATTGCATTAAGACATGGGACAATATTAGTAAAGAATAATAAGCTAATTGATTCGAAAGGAGTAAGCATTGAAGGTCATTATGAAGTGGTAGATGATGTTGAAAAAAAAATGAATGACTTAGCGACTATTTTCAAATTAGAAGGTGACAATTTCGTTAGAGTAAGTACTAATATCCAAGAGGATTCTGGGAAAAGATTGGAAGGCGAAAGTTTAGATATAAATTCGGAAGCTTATAAAGCATTAATTAATGGTGAAGAGTATACAGGTAATGAATTTATATTAGATAAAGAATATAAATCTTCTTATAAGCCATTAAAGGATTATGGAGGAAATATAATTGGAGCTATTGGTGTTTCTGCTTTATATGAAGATGTTATTCAGGAAGTTAATGAAGGTTTAGATGTAATGAAAACAGGATTTATTGCTCTTGGAACAATATCTGTTGTAATTGCAATAGTTATTGTTTTATATGTAGGAAATTCCATTACAAAAGGCTTGGTAAAAACTGTGAAATTTACAAAGAACATTCAAGAATTAGATGTATCAAAGGAAGTACCTAAGGATTTAATAAAAAGTAAGGATGAAGTAGGACAAGTAGCTAAAGCCTTATCTATAATAGTAGATAATCTAAAGGAATTTATAGTTGATACAAATAATTTATCAAATGGAGTAAATAATCACTCTAAGGAACTTCTTGAAAAAATAGAAGAGGTAGATACAGCTTCTGGTGAAATTGCAAGTGTTATTACAGAGATTTCAACAGGTGCAACAAGTCAAGCAAAGGAAACAGAAGAAGGATCTGAAAAAGCACTTTCATTAGGTAAGGCTATAGAAAAAAATAGAGTTTTATTAGATGATATACTAAAATCTATGGCAGAAGTTGAAGTATTAAGAAAAGATGGATTAGTGTCTATAAATCAATTATCAAAGGAAAGTGAAGAAAATTCTAATGCAACTAATGATATTTATCAAGTAATTATAAATACTAATACAAAAGCTAAAGAAATTGAAAAAGCTAGCATTATGATAAAGAGTATTGCAGAACAAACAAATCTTTTAGCATTAAATGCAGCAATTGAAGCTGCAAGAGCAGGAGAAAGTGGAAAGGGATTTGCAGTTGTAGCAGATGAAGTAAGAAAGTTAGCAGAGGAATCAAACAAATTTACAGGTCAAATTCAAAAAGTTATTGCTGAATTGACTTCTAGGACAGAAAGTGCTGTTGAAACAATGGACAAAATGAATGAAATAGTTGAATCTCAAAGTAAATGTGTTGATAATACAGCCAATAAATTTAATGAAATTCTTGAGAAGTTGGACAGTTCAGTAGAATCATTAGGAGAATTAAAGATATCTTCAAGTGTTATGGAGAAGGAAAAAGAAAAATTATTATTAATTATGCATAATTTATCTGCAATAGCAGAAGAAAATGCAGCTTCAACAGAGGAAGTAGCGGCATCTGCAGAAGAGCAATCATCAATTGTTTCTGATTTTAAAGATTCAATTAATACATTGGTTGAATTAGCTGTTGAAATGAAGAAGAACATTGATAAATTTAATTATTAAAAGGTATATTATTTAAGGGGTTTAGGATGAAAAGTGGTTATAGGGGTGTTATAAAAAGAATAATAATAAATAACTTATTTGTTTCTGTAATTTTTATGATTATCATTTTATCAATAAGAATTATTGCTACCAAAAGTGGTGAAAGTATAGATAATTTAGATAATATTTTAGGTATAATAACTATAATAGCATTTGCTATTATAGTTATTATTTCAATTTGTCAAATATACTTTAAATTGATTTTTATGGAATTTGATAAAGAAAAAAATCTTGCAAAAACGGCAATTAAGACTACAGGTATGTATCATATAAGAATTGATTTAAATGGTAAAATATTATGGTGTAATAATACATTTTCTGATTTTACAAATAAAGAACAAGGTAAAGTAATTAATAAAGAGTTTTATAAAATTGTTAATGTTCCTAAAAATGATTTTTTAGAAAAATTAGAAGATGAAAAGCCATTTAAAATGAATATTATTAATAATAAAAATGAAACTGCCTATGTTACTTGGAGTATTGTAAAAATCAAGGAAAAGAAAAATTATTATTATGAATTATTAGGTCTTGATATTACTGATGTTTTGAAGAAAGATTTAAAGATAATGGAAATGGATTCTTTAGATGAAGTAACTGGTCTTTTTAATAAAAAGAAATTATTATTAGAAGGAGAAGTACTTATAGAAAAATATAAATATGATGCCTTATCTGTCTATTGTTTAGATATTAGAAAGTTTCAAGAATTTAACAACTTAAGAGGTAGAGAAGAAGGCATTGAAGTAGTAAAAATAATTGCTGAAGTTTTTAAGAAAATAAGAGAAAAGTATTCTAATGTTATATCTGCCAAAATTGGTATAGGAGAATTTGCAATTATTATACCTGGATTTAAAGAAGAGAGTTCAATTATATTTAGAGAAATTATGGATAAAATAGATAAAGAATTGGATGAACATTGTTATTTGAATGATGTTAGATTTAGTATAGGTGCAGCAGTATATCCGGAAAATGGTGGATCTGTAGAAGAGGTATTTGAAAATGCTGATATTACTCTAAAAGTTGCAAAAGAGAAAAATACTGAAGAAACTGTATTTTACGACAAAGATATAATTAGAATAATGCTAGATAAAATAATAATGGAAAACAAAATTAGAAGTGCCATTTATTCTAAAGAGTTTCAATTGTATTACCAACCAAAGGTAGATATAAAAACTGGAAAATTAATAGGTAGAGAAGCGTTAATAAGATGGAATCATCCTTCTGAAGGTATAATTTCTCCAGATTATTTTATTCCTTTAGCTGAGGAAGTATCTTTGGTAAAAGAAATAGATGAATGGGTTTTACTTGAAGCTTGTAGACAAAATGCTTATTGGATTAAAAATGATATTGGACCTAAAGTTAGTGTTTCTGTAAATATTTGTGCCAAAGAATTTTATAATTTTGATATTGTAAGAAGAGTAAAAAATGCACTTAGAATTACTGGACTTGAAGCGAAATATTTAGATATTGAAGTAACAGAGTCAATGACTATGTTAGATATAGAAGAGGTAACAAATAGAATAAATAAATTAAAAGAAATAGGGGTTACCATTTCTCTTGATGATTTTGGAACAGGGTATTCTTCTTTAAGTTATCTTAAATCTATGCCTCTTGATTTAATTAAACTGGATAAATCTTTTATTGATGATATTTGTATAAATAAAAAAAGTAAGGAATTGGTCCAAGCTATTATTTCTTTAGGTAATTCAATTGGAATACCTATTTTAGCTGAAGGAATAGAAAATACTGAACAAAGAGATATATTGCTTTCATTAGGATGTTCTTATGCACAAGGATATTATTTTGGAAAACCTATGACTCCCCAAAATATAGAGTCTAGCTATATAAATTCATGAGCTATTAATTCTCAATAATCGCCATGATAAATATTAACTAAATAAATGGATGTACAAAATCAAGGTATCATTTTGTACATCCATTAATTTTATTTCCTTTTAATAATGGAATTTAGAAAGAAAGAAATAACTACGGTTAAGGCATAATCATATATGGCAAAGGCAATTTCAGCTAAAATAATAAATATCCATAAAGGAAGATTTATATTAAGGGCTCCAACTAAGCTTCCTATTAATAAATATGAAATAACAAGGGTAATATTAAAATAAACATATTTTAATATTATTTCTAGATATAATTTATTTAATTTCTCTATATAATATTTGATTATTCCATATACTCCAAAAATAAGAGCATACATTAATGAATATGTACCAGGAGTAATAAAAAAACCTATTAGAGCAGTTGCAAAATATACATAAATTGCAGTTTTAACATCAGTTTTAATGATAATAAGTGGAATTATGCATGAAGCTAATGTTAGTAAAGCTAAAGTATTAATAGGTATAACTCTTGTTAAAAATAAAATTAATACACCTAAAGCTGTTCCTATACCACCATATGAGATTTTTTTTGCATTCATTATTGTCAACCCTTTCCAATTAAATTAACAACATCCTATTAAATCTCCACCAAAGCATTCACAAAGTGAATCTAAGCACCATAAATTTAAGCAACAAGTACAGGCATCATCAGTATTTCTTGTTGTTCTATAGTATGGTTGTCCATAGGATTGAGTTCGACCTTGCATTTGTTGAAGGGTTTGTCTGTATTCAAAATTATTAGGATCCATATTTGAGGCAGTTCTAATATTTTGAAGGGCAGAATCATACCATCCTTTATTCATATGAACAACACCAGTTAAAAAATACCATTCTGCATTTCTTGTTTTTACTCTATTTAATATTGATTCAGCAGCAGATATATTTCTTCTTTGTATATATGCACGGGCATCTCTTAAATCAGCATCTTCGCTTTTAGAGCTATTGTATGATGAATTATTATTATAATTAGAAGTATTTGAGTTACTAGTATTACCACTAGAAAGAATTTTGTATGCCTCGTTTATTTCAGCTAATTTTTGCTGTGCTAATTCTTGTAGTGGATTGTCTCTATATTGGTCTGGGTGATATTGTTTAACTAATTTTCTATATGCACTTTTAATTTCTTCCTGACTTGCTCCAGGTTTTATACCTAAAACTTCATATGGATTCATTAAAGTCACTTCCTCTCTTTTTATTACAATTGTTTATTACTTTTATATATTTATCCATCATTCCAAGTGAAATGATATTAATTAATATATCTTTATTTTTTCTTATTTCTAATTTATCAAGAATTTCTCTACAATTATATGCGCAGTTAAGTATGCTAAACTCAATTCTTTCTTTAATTTTAGTTTTCAATTCTTCATAAGATAGATTATCTTTGTTAAATAAATGATTAATAGGATTAAATTTATTATTTTCCATATCTTCTTTTAAGTCATCTAAGGCATCTATTAAGTATATCCATTTTCCTAAGGTATATCCAAAATCATATAATAAAGAACGTACATATTCATTATCTTTACATATAGTTCCGGGAAATAAAGCAAGAATTTTACCAACTATAATACTAAAAGGATCACATATTTCATCAATTGATGTGAAATTTTTGTTATTTTCCATTTTTGATAATACAGATAAATAATTATTTATTATATCATTTATATGTAAAATTGTTTTAGGAAATTTTTTATTATATGGTGATAAAAGCAAAGATAAACATTTGCTTTTTAAGGAATTATCATCATTTACATCATCTAGAATTTTAAAGTATGTTAAAGATACAGTCATAGCTGCTGCATAATCAATAGCTTCATTATTTATGAAAATTGGCTTTTTCTTAAAGGGATGAGCTATACACTTAATGATTTTACCTTCAGTTTTATTTTCTGATAATCCATCTAATAATAATGCTAAAAAAGTCATATCGTAATTTAGTAATGCTCTAGGTAGATTGCCATAATTTTCTTTTATACTAATACAAACTCCGCAATAAAAACTCTGAAATACTGAATATTCTTTGATTTTAAGTTCAGGTTTTAATGGAGTAATATAACCAAACATAAGTGTCTCCTTAATAATATGTAATACAATAAATTATACATAAATGCTAAAATTAATACAATGGAATAGGGCTATAAATAAGAAAAAATTAATTATATTAAACTAAAGTTTCTATTATATGTAAAAGAAGTGAATAAAAAAAGTGAAAAGGGAGAGGCTTTAATGTGTAAGTATAATACTTAATTTTGGAGTGTAATAATGAGAATAGAGAGTATGTATGTTGATTTAAAATATAAATTTTATTTAATCTATATTTTAAATGTTACTGATATTATTTTTACTTTGATTTTGCTGTCAACAGGAGAATTTAGTGAAGTTAATGAGCTAATGAAAAATATAGTTCAAAATAAAGCTTTAGCAATATTAATAAAAGGAATAATGGTATTATTGCTTACATTATATATTGTAAGAAGGCTTAAAAATGCAAATGAATTTCAACTCAATATATCTAGATATATTGTAACAAGTGTATTGTTTCTTTATATGATAATAAATATCAGTCATATTTATTGGATAACTTTTACTTTTTCATGATTTTATTAATTAGCAAATAAAATAAAAATATTTTGCCATAATATTATTATGTATAATAATGAAAGGGGAAAAAGTTTATGCCAATGCCAATAATAACATCCATAATTTCTGCAGTATCTATTTTGGCAGGATCTTTACTAGGAGCTTTATTTAGTTATATTATTAGTGAAAAAATGCATAAAAAACAAATTTTAGAAGAACATTTAATATTAAATGAAAACAGAAAATATGAAGAAAAATATAGAATAAGAGAAATATGTAATGATGCTAATAGCATTAGATTAGATATAATTACTGCTATTTTTCAAAGTATCAGACTTCTTCAAGACAGTAATGAAGCAAATAATTATCTATATTTATTACCTATAAATAAAAATTATTCTTCTAAAGTTGCTTCTTTAAGTGATAAATATACATTAATTGAATTAAATTTGATATATCAGCTATATGGAATAATAGACAAAGTTAATAAAGATATATATAGTTGGAATATTGGAGATGATGAATTATATAAAAAAATTAAAATTT
>JAAYPK010000090.1 GCA_012519845.1 Clostridiales bacterium | reverse complement strand
TATTTTATTACAACAACTACAGATATAAATGGAGTCAAAAAAAGATGACTCCTGTTCAATACAGAAATCATCTTCTTTGTGCTTAATCCTTTTTTTATAATGTCCTTGACATAGGTATCAGATTAAAATAACTGCTCCTTTTTTATATAAATATATTTCTTACCTTAATATAAAAATAGAAAGAAAAATAATAGATACCCAAACTAGCACAAAAGAATACTTATGAGAAGGTTTGCCTTTCTCCGCAATTAATTCCAATAGTTTTTTGCCTTTTAAAGTAGGGTTGTAAGATTTTATCCTACTTATTTCTTTTTCAGCAGTAAGTAAATAAATATTCATACCAAATAAGCCCATTAATATATAAATAATAGCTGCAAATATATAAGATAAAGGGAAAGGTATAACAGTTATTATTGAAAAGAAAGCAACAAATACTATTAAAGATGGCATAAGAGCTTTTCTATAAGCAAGCCAAAAGGTATTAAATATGCATGCTACAAAAGACCAAGAAGGCTTATTAGGATTAAGAAAATACTTATCTAACAAATTCTTGTAAAAGGTATCTTTAGCTTTATCACCAATATAGGCTTCTAATTCTTCTCTTGATGCCATTGCTTCTTGTAAAGCCATTTTTTCACATCCTTTTTATAAGAATAAAAGATGGTTCTAAAGAACCATCTTTGTTTAAACATATCTTAATTTAATTAAGCTCTGTTTACAGAACCGAAAAGTTCCATTTTTTCTTTAACTGTAGCTTTTATAGCTTCGAATCCAGGAGCAAGAAGTTTTCTTGGGTCAAATCCTTTACCTTGTAAATCTTTTCCGTCTTCGATATATTTTCTAGTTGCTGCTGCAAAAGCTAATTGACATTCAGTATTAACATTGATTTTAGAAACTCCTAAAGAAATAGCTTTTTTAATCATATCTTCTGGAATTCCAGTACCACCGTGAAGAACTAATGGCATATCTCCAACAGCTTCACTGATTTTTGCTAATGCATCAAAATTTAAACCAGCCCAGTTTTCAGGATATTGTCCATGTATATTACCGATACCAGCTGCTAATATATCAACTCCTAAATCAGCAATTGATTTACATTCAGCAGGATCTGCTATTTCACCAGCACCAATTACACCGTCTTCTTCTCCACCTATTGAACCAACTTCACATTCAACAGATATTCCTTTAGCGTTTGCATCTTTTATTAATTGTTTACTTTTTTCTATGTTTTCTTCAATTGAATAATGAGAACCATCAAACATAACTGAAGAGAATCCAGCTTCTATACAAGCATATGCTCCATCAAAACTACCGTGATCTAAGTGAAGAGCAACAGGAACAGTTATTTTAAGATCTTTCATTAATCCATTAACCATTCCTACTACTGCATCATATCCTCCCATATATTTACCAGCGCCTTCAGATACTCCTAAAATTACTGGTGAGTTATTTTCTTGAGCAGTTAGTAAGATTGCTTTAGTCCATTCTAAATTATTAATATTAAATTGACCAACAGCATATTTACCAGCCTTAGCTTTCTTTACCATATCTTTTACTGAAACTAACATAATCAAACCTCCAATAATGTGTAAAATTTAGTTAGATATTATAAATACAATATGTATTTATTCTCTAAATCTTATTATAACTTTAAATTGTTAAAAAAGAAACAATTTAAGAGAAAATTCTTTTAATTTTTAGTAAGCAATTTAACTAGAACTGCTTTTTGAGCATGAAGTCTATTTTCAGATTCATCAAATATTTCAGGAGAATGATCTTCAATTACTTTCGCAGTTATTTCTTCACCTCTATGAGCAGGAAGACAATGAAGAACGATAGAATTAGGTTTTGCGAAGGATAATAATTCATCATTTATTTGGAATCCTAAGAAGGCTTTTGCTCTTTCTTTTGCTTCGGATTCTTGCCCCATGCTAGCCCAAACATCAGTAATTAACACATCAGCATCAATAACAGCTTCTTTTGGAGAAGAAACTAGCTTAAATGTAGTACCTTCTTTGGCTGCTAATTCTTTTGCACGATTAATATATTCATCTTTAGGTTTATAATTATCAGGACAAGCAATAGAAAAATTCATTCCAACTTTAAGTGTACCAATCATAAGAGAGTGGGCCATGTTATTACCGTCTCCAATATAGGCAACTTTTAATCCTTCTAAACTATTTTTATATTCTCTAATTGTCATTAAGTCTGCTAGAACTTGACATGGATGTTCTTCATCTGTTAAGCCGTTTATAATTGGAATAGAAGAGTATTTAGCCAAAGTTTCAACTTCATTTTGAGAATAAGTTCTAATCATTATGCCTTGAATGAATCTAGATAATACTCTAGCAGTATCTTCAATAGGCTCTCCTCTTCCAATTTGAAGATCTTTACTACTTAAGAAAAGAGGATAACCTCCTAATTGATACATGCCAGCTTCAAAAGATACTCTTGTTCGTGTAGAACTTTTTTCAAATATCATTCCTAAACTTTTACCTTTTAAATGTTCATGAGGTATTCCATGCTTTAGTTCATATTTTAATTGATCTGCTAAATTTAGAATTTCAAGAATTTCATCTTTCGATAAATCATCCATTTTTAATAAATCTTTCTTCAAAGTTATTTCCCCCGTAATTAATTATTTCAATAATTCAATAATAATATTAATAGCTGTTTCTAGCTCTTTTTCACTAATAATAAGTGGTGGTAAAAGTCTTATTATATTAGGACCAGCAGTTAATACTAACACACCTTTTTCTAAAGCTTTTTCTTGTATTTCAGAAGAGCTGCCTTTTATTTCGATACCAATCATTAATCCAAGACCTCTAACATCAACGACATTATTTAAATTAGCTTTTTTTATTAATTTTTTTATTAATTCACCTTTTTTTGATACTTTATCATATAATTTCTCATTACAGATTTCATCCATTACAACTAAACCGCCAGCACATGAAACAGGATTTCCACCAAAGGTTGAACCATGATCACCAGGTTTAAAGACATCCTGTAATTTCTCATTGCATAATACAGCACCAATTGGAAGACCAGCAGCAAGCCCTTTTGCACATGTTATTATATCTGGATTAACATTAAAATGATTAAATCCAAATAATTTTCCTGTACGACCTATTCCGCATTGAACCTCATCGAAGATAACTAGGATATCTTTTTCATTACAGATTGAAACTACTTCTTGAACGAAGTCCTTATTTAATGGGTGTACACCACCTTCGCCTTGAATAGCTTCCATAATAATGGCACAAACATTTTCAGTACATTTACTATTAAAATCTTCAATATTATTAGCCTCTACATATTCAAATCCTTCTGGAAATGGGAAGAAGTATTTGTGAAACTTTTCAGGTTGACCAGTTGCTTTTAAAGTTAATAAAGTTCTACCATGGAAAGATTGTTTTAAAGATAATATTACATTTCGATTCTTCCCGTATTTGTCAAAGCTATATTTTCTAGCAAGTTTAATAGCTCCTTCATTTGCTTCAGCACCAGAGTTAGAAAAGAAAACCTTGCTCATGCCAGAAATTTCAGTTATTTTATTACTTAATTCAATAGTAGTAGGATTTAAGAAAATATTAGAACAATGCTGTAATTTATGAAGTTGTAAATCTACAGCTTTAGTCCATTTTTCATTATTATATCCGAGACAGTTAACTCCAATACCACTAGTTAAATCAATATATTTTTTCCCCTTTGTATCAAATAGATAAACTCCCTCACCTTTTTCTATTACTGGAGTAAGTTGACCATAAGTGTTCATAAGTGAATTTTTCATATAAATACCTCCTAATAAATCATTGTACCAATACCTTCATTTGAGAATAATTCTAAAAGTAGGGAATGAGGAACTCTACCATCAATAATATGGGCACGTTCAACTCCCATACGAACTGCTTCAACGCAACAATCGATTTTTGGAATCATACCACCTTTAATTACTCCTTCAATAGCTAATTTAGGAACTTGATGCAATCTTACAATAGATAAAAGTGATGAAGGATCTTTAGGATCTTTAAGTACACCAGAAACATCAGTTAATAATATTAATTTTTCAGCTTTAAGTGCAGCAGCTATTTTGGCAGCACATAAATCTGCATTAATGTTATATAAACAATTATTATCTTCTCCTAAAGCTATGCTTCCAACAACGGGAATATAATCAGAATTCATTGCCATATTTAATACATCTGTATTAACATTTGTAATTTCACCTACATACCCTAAATCTACTTCACTTTTTAATTTTTTTGCTTTTAGCAAGGAACCATCCATTCCGCATAAGCCTATTGCTTTACCACCAGCTTTTTCAATTAAAGATACTAAGTCCTTATTAACTTGACCTCCTAATACCATTTGTACTACATCAATTGCAGTTTCATCTGTATATCTAAGACCATTTATAAATTTACTTTTTTCTCCCAATCTTTCAAGAAATGATGAAATGTTAGGTCCACCACCATGAACTACAACAGGTTTAAAGCCAACACATTTCATTAATACAATATCGTTTATTACAGTTTCTCTAAGTTCTTCACTTATCATGGCATTACCACCATATTTAACTACAATAATTTTATTGTTATACTTCTGAATATATGGTAAAGACTGAACTAGAATACTAGCACGATCATTAAGATTCATTTTACTTCCCCCTAAAATTAGCTTCTGTAATCTCCATTAATTCTCACATAATCATATGTTAAATCACATCCCCAGCAAGTAACACTAGATGTACCTAAAGCTAAATCAATATTAATTGTTATTTCATCTTCAAGTAATATTTTTTTTGCAATTTCTTCGTCAAAATCAACTGATGCACCATTTGTACATACCACTATTGATCCAGATTTACTTTGAAAACTTACATTTACTTTTTCAGGTTCAAAGTCAAGACCAGCATATCCAAGGGCACAAAGAATTCTTCCCCAGTTTGCATCAGCTCCAAACATTGCAGTTTTAACTAAGCTTGAAGTAATTACGCTTTTAGCAAAGATAACTCCTTCTTCATCATTTTTAGCACCATTTACAACACATTCAATTAATTTAGTAGCTCCTTCACCATCTTTAGCTAACATTTTCGCAATGGTTATTGTTACAAATTTTAGAGCTTCCACAAAAGTATTATAATCTTCATTTTTATTAATGACTTCTTCATTTTCAGCTAATCCATTTGCCAAAATTAAGACAGTATCATTAGTGCTTGTATCACCATCAACGCTAATTCTGTTATAACTAACATTAACAGCTTCTTGTAATGCGGATTTTAACAATTCAGCTGAAATAGCTAAGTCAGTTGTAATAAATGAAAGCATTGTTCCCATATTAGGTTCAATCATACCAGAACCTTTTGCAATAGCCCCAATTGTTACAGTTTTTCCTTGTATTTCAAATTGGCAAGCACATTCTTTCTTTTTAGTATCAGTAGTCATAATGGCAGTAGCTGCATCAGAACCATTTTTTGAAAGTGATTCAGTTAATGGTTCAATTCCTGATTTTATTGCTTCAAGGTTAATTGGAACACCAATAACGCCAGTAGATGCTATTAATACATCCTTAGAATTAATTTTTAGTGTTTTAGCCAATTCCTCTGTAATTATTCTTGCTTTTTCTAAGCCTTCTTCACCTGTACAGCAATTAGCATTTCCACTGTTACAAATTATTGCTCTAGCTCTATTATTTTGTAGATGTTCTTTAGTAATAAAAATAGGAGCACATTTAACTTTGTTATTAGTGTACATACCAGCAGCAACACAATTTTCTTCTGAATAAATTAAAGCAAGATCTTTTTTAGTTGATCCTTCCTTAACGCCACAGTGTACTCCTGAAGCTAAGAATCCTATTGGAGAAGTGACACTTCCTTCAATTATTTTATATGACAATTTAATAACCCCCTTTTAAGTTTCTATAATCACCAGTAATTCGTATATACTCAAGAGATAAATCACATCCCCAAACAGTAACAGTAGAAGGTCTTTTAGATAATATTATTTTAATTGTAATACTATCAGCCTTAAGAATTTCCTTAAGTATTTTTTTATCATAATTTATCATAAATCCTTCATGTATTGCATGAATTGAGGCATGTTTTGTTTCTATAAAGATATCTATATTGTTTTCATTTATATGAGAAGCTTCTAATCCTAAAAGTAAAATAATATTTTCAAAATTAATTTCTCCACCAAAAAGGGAAGCTTTAATTTTATTAGATGTAATAATTCTTTTGGCTATTTTTTCTCCTTCAATTTCATCTTTAGCACCCTGTACAGTACATTCAATAAGTTTTGTTGCACCATCACCATCTTTTGCAATCTTTTTTGAAAGTTCTATATTTAGAAGATTTAAAGCCTTTAAAAAGGTATAATAATCTTTATTTTTTTCTGTTATTTTATCATTGCAAGCAAGACCATTTGCTAAAATAAGAACCATATCATTAGTACTTGTATCACCATCAACGCTAATTCGGTTGTAGCTTATTTTCCCAGAATCCTTAAGTGCTTCCTTTAATAGGTTTGGGTCAATTGAAACATCAGTTGTAATAAAAGATAGTATTGTACCCATATTTGGATGAACCATACCAGAACCTTTAGCTATTGCGCCAATACGCACTTTTTTATTATTAATTTTAAATTCAAATGAAAGCTCTTTTATATACTTATCTGTAGTAAGAATTGCAGATGCAGCATCTTTTGAACCATTTGCAGAAAGGTTTTTGGTAAGGGTTGGTATCGCTTGTTTTATAGATTCTAAATCTAAGTCTTTTCCTATTATGCCGGTAGAAGAAACTAGTACTTCCTCAGCAGCTATATTTAATTCATTTCCTTGAAGAATTGTCATAGCTTTAGCTTTTTCTAATCCAGTTTTACCAGTACAAGTATTAGCATTGGCACTATTACATATTATTGCACGAGCTTTTGAATTAATTAAATGATCTTTAGTTATATATATAGGAGCAGCTTTAACACGATTTTTTGTAAATATTCCAGCAGCATAAGCTGGCACAGTAGAGTATATTAAAGCCAAATCCTTTTTCTTTTTTTTAAGCCCACAATGAATACCAGAAGCTAAAAAACCTTTGGGGGCTGTTACACCCCCATTAATTTTTTCATATTCTAATAATGTATTCATTTTTTAGAATGCTGGAGAAATATAATTAAGACCTTCAGATTCATCGAATCCTAAAATAATATTCATATTTTGAATAGCTTGACCTGCAGCACCTTTTATCATATTATCAATTGTACTTACAATTATGATTTGATCTTTTCTATGATTTAAATGAAGAGAAATATCACAATAGTTAGACAATCTTACATTTTTGGTACATGCTGTTTCTCCAAGAGGAAGAACATTTACAAAAGGTTTATCTTTATATTCCTCAATATATAAATTATAAATTTCTTCTAAATTAATATTATCTTTTTTAGGATTACAATATATAGTTGATATAATACCTCTGTTCATAGGAAGTAGGTGAGGAGTGAAAGTTACTGTAACTTTATCCTGTGCCATAGTACTTAATATTTCTTCTATTTCTGGTGTATGTCTATGAGCACCAATTTTATATGGTGCGAAATTCTCATTTAATTCAGTAAAATGACTAGTTAAACTTAAACCACGTCCTGAACCTGTTGCTCCTGATTTTGAATCGCATATTATGCCTTTTGTTTCAATAATTGAATTCTTTAATAGTGGCATTAATCCAAGTTCAATAGATGTACAATAGCAACCAGGATTTGCAATTAATTTTGTATTTTTAATTTTATCTTTATTTAATTCTGGTAAACCATAAACGCTTTGTTTATGTAGTTCTGGCTTTGTAAAATCTTTACCATACCAGTACTTATATTCTTGCTCACTCGAAAGCCTAAAATCAGCACCTAAATCAATACAAATCTTACCACTTTCTATACATTTAGCAGCTATATCTTCACTTAATCCATGAGGAAGAGCAGTAAAGATTACTTCAGCTTTATTTAATACATCATCCATGGTATTACAAACTAAATTAGTTTTATTCATAAAATTTTTATATATAGAGCTTATTTCTTGCCCCTCAAATGACACAGAACTTAAAGCTGTTACTTCAACCTTGTTGTGATTTAATAATATACGTAAAAGTTCTGCACCAACATAGCCAGTAGCACCGATTATGCCAACCTTTACCATTTATAGGCCCCCTTTAATTTCCTTTATAAATTTATTTAAAGCATCTAATTGTATTTTTACTGATGAAGTAGAAGGGCCTCCAAGCACTTTTCTTTCTTCTACACAAGTATATAAGTCTATAGCTTTATATACATCTTCATCAAAAATATTTGAAAATTCTTTTAACTTATTTAAAGGTAATTCTTCGATTGCTTTATCTTCTTTTAAGCAATATAATACTATTTCGCCAACTACTTCATGGGCATTTCTAAAGGCCATACCTTTTTTAACCAAATAGTCTGCTAAATCAGTTGCATTTGTAAAGCCACCAGCAGCACCTTTCTTCATATTAGCAACATTTACCTTCATAGTAGCAATCATACCTTTAAAAGTTTTTAAAGATAAATTAACAGTATCAATTGCATCAAATAAAGCTTCTTTATCCTCTTGCATATCTTTGTTATATGCAAGTGGAATACCTTTCATAACAGTTAATAATGTCATTAAGTCTCCATAAACTCTACCAGTTTTTCCTCTAATTAATTCTGCAACATCAGGATTTTTCTTTTGAGGCATTATTGAACTTCCTGTACTATAAGCATCATCTAGTTCAACAAAACTAAATTCATTAGTACACCATAAAATAATTTCTTCAGAGAATCTAGATAAGTGCATCATTATCATAGATAATGCAGAAAGGGTTTCGATAACATAATCTCTATCAGAAACAGAATCTAAGCTATTTAATGTTACTTTTGCAAAGCCTAATTCTTTAGCTACAAATTCTCGATCTATTGGATAAGTTGAAGTTGCTAATGCTCCTGCACCTAATGGCATTTCATCAGTTCTTTTATATGTATCTTGAAGACGACCTATATCTCTTTTAAACATTTCAGCATAAGCTAATAAATGATGAGAAAGAGTAATAGGTTGTGCTTTTTGTAAATGAGTGTAACCAGGCATTATAGTTGTTGTATTTTCTGAAGCTTTATTGTATAAAACTTCTTCAAGGTCAAGGACATTAGATATAATGTCCTTGATTTCCTTTTTTAAATACATTCTTAAATCCAAAGTAACTTGGTCATTTCTACTTCTTCCTGTATGAAGTTTTTTACCACATTCACCTATATAATAAGTAAGAGTACCTTCTGTGAAGCTATGAATATCTTCAGAGGTAGGATCAATATCAATAACTCCATTTTCCATCCTAGTTAATATTTCTTTTAATCCATCTTCAATTTTTTTACTAGATTCTTTTGGAATTATACCTTGTTTTCCTAACATTTTAACATGAGCTAAACTACCTTCTATGTCTTCGGCATACATTCTAGAATCAACATTAATTGAAGAATTAAAGTCATTAACTAATTCGTTTGTACCTTTTTTAAAACGTCCACCCCAAAGTTTCATATTATTTATCCTTTCCCTCTACTTTTGCTTTCATTTTAGCATTTACAACTGTTGGTAAACCAAATAGATTAATAAATCCAGCTGAATCTTTTTGATCATATACAGCATCTTCACCAAAAGTAGCATATTCTTCACTATATAATGAGTAAGGAGAAGTCATACCAGCATTAACTATATTACCTTTATATAATTTAAGTTTAATTTCTCCAGTAACAGTTTCTTGAGTTTTATCTATAAAAGCAGATAATGATTCTCTAAGTGGAGTAAACCATTGTCCGTTATAAACTATATCAGCAAATTTAAGAGCAATTTGTTCTTTATAATGAGCTGTTTCTTTATCTAAGCATATTTCTTCTAAGTCTTTATGAGCTCTGTATAGAATTGTTCCACCTGGTGTTTCATATACACCTCTAGATTTCATACCAACTAGTCTATTTTCTACCATGTCTACTGTACCAATTGCATTTTCGCCACCAATTTTATTTAATTCTTCAATTAATTGAACTCCACCCATTTTCTTTCCATTTAATGCAACAGGAATTCCTTTTTCAAAAGAAAGAGTAATGTATGTTGCTTTATCAGGAGCAGCTTCAAGAGTTTTAGAAAGTTCTAGTATTTTTTCATAATTTGGTTCGTTATTTGGATCTTCAAGGTCTAAGCCTTCATGACTTAAATGCCAAAGGTTCATATCTTTACTATAATTTGTATCATAACTGATTTTTATAGGTACTTTTTTCTCTAAAGCATAGGCTATTTCGTCTTCTCTTGATTTAATGTCCCAAATTCTCCAAGGAGCAATTATATCCATATTAGGATCAAAAGCCTTTATTGCAAGTTCAAATCTAACTTGATCATTTCCTTTTCCTGTACAACCATGACATATTGCATCAGCACCTTCTGCTTTAGCAATTTCCACCATTCTTTTTCCTATAATAGGTCTTGCAAAAGATGTACCTAAAAGATATTTTCCTTCATATATAGCATTTGCTTTTATAGTTGGGAAAATATAATTATTTACGAATTCTTCAGTTAAATCTTCTATATAAACTTTAGAAGCACCAGTTTTTATTGCTCTTTCTTCTAAGCCTTCTAGTTCTGATTTTTGTCCAACATTTCCTGAAACAGCAATTACTTCACAGCCATAGTTTTCTTTTAGCCAAGGAATAATAACAGAAGTATCTAGTCCTCCAGAATAAGCTAAAACAACTTTATTATATTTTTTCATTTTTGGTAGCCCCCTTAAAATTAATCTTTTTTTTACTGTATATAATTATACATTTTAATGAATAATTATGCAATATTTAATTAAATATATTTAAAATTAAAATAATGTAGAGAATATGATGTATCACTAATAACTATTTAGAGATTCATCTAAATAGTTATTGATTTTTAATATTTATGGTGGTAGAATCTAATTAGATAAACATCTAAATAGTGAGGTGATTATATTGGGAATGTCGGAAACTTTAAAGGCAATTTCTGATCCAGTAAGAAGAGATATTTTGGAAATGCTTAAGGATGGTAAAAAAACAGCTGGTGATATATCGAAACAGTTTGATTTGGCAAATGCTACTGTATCCTATCATCTATCATACTTGAAGAAAGCTGATCTTATAAGAGAAACAAAGGTTAAAAATTTTATTTATTATGAAATAAATGCATCTGTTTTTGAAGATATTTTAATTTGGATGTATCAATTTGGAGGTGGAAAAAATGAAAAAGATTGATTTTAAGACTTTAATTATTACTAGTATTGTATGTTTATTACCTATGATTATAGGGGTCATTTATTATGGGGATTTACCCCAAGAAATGGCTGTACATTTTGGATTAAATAATGAACCTAATAATTTTATGAGTAAAAACTTTACTGTTTTTGGTATGCCAATATTAATGGTTTTGTTACAATGTATATGCTGCATATCAACTGATATTGGAGATAAGAATAAGGAACAAAATAGAAAGGTTACGTTAATTACAAAATGGATTATTCCAGTAATAAGTATTGTTGTTTATAGTAGCATAATTTTATATGCATTAGGAACAAAATTAAAAATGCAAGTAGTAGCTTGTATTATACTTGGAATAGTAATGATTCTAGTAGGAAATTATTTACCTAAGGCAGAGCCTAAGGAGAGGGATTTAAAAAAATATAGTAGAGATTTTCTTAAAAAGGAGAATAGATATTTAGGATATTCCTTTGTTATTTTAGGATTTGTTTGGATAATTTCTGCATTTTTGTCATCAACTTTAGCAATAGTTATTTTAATTATAACTGTTTTGTTATGCATAGCCATAATACTAATATTAAGATTTAAGTTTAAGGAGTAATAATATAAAATTTAATAAAAATATAAGATTTGAAATTTATAAAAATATGATATAATGAAAACATTGTTAAAAAAAGTAAAAATATTTAGGGGGTTTATTCATGATAGAAGTAAAAGGCGTATCAAAAGGATATAGAATGGGAAAAGAAAAAGTTATTGCACTAAATAATGTGTCCTTAAACATTGATAAAGGAGAATTTGTAGCAATAATTGGACCATCTGGATCTGGAAAATCAACATTAATGCATATTATTGGAGGATTGGATACTCCATCAGCAGGAAGTGTTTTTATTGAAGGAAATGATATAAGTAAATTAAAAGACAAGAAATTGTCAAAATATAGAAATGAAAAAATAGGATTTGTTTTCCAGGCTTTTAATTTAGAAAATAGTCAAACAGCATTAGAAAATGTAATGATGCCACTAATTTTTGCAGGAGTTTCAAAAAAGGAAAGAAAGAAAAGAGCTTTATTTGCATTAGAACAAGTTGGTCTTAAAGATTTAGCTAAACATAAACCAAATGAAATGTCAGGTGGACAAAGGCAAAGAGTTTCTATTGCTAGAGCATTAGTTAACAATCCAGAAATAATTTTTGCAGATGAACCAACAGGAAACTTAGATTCAAAAAGTGGTGAAGGAATAATGAAATTATTTCATGAAATAAATGAAAAAGGATATACAATAATAATGGTAACTCATAATCCATTAGAAGCTGAAAAAGCAAAAAGAATAATTCAAATAAAAGATGGCGAAATAACATCTGATTCTAATAAATAGATCCTTAGAAGGGGGAAAAAAATGAAAATTAAAGAATATATTTTTATGGCATTAAGGGATTTATGGAGAAGAAAAGGAAGAACTATTTTAACATCCCTTGGAATTACAATAGGTACATTATTAATAGTTACAATGGTTGGTTTAGGGACAGGTCTTAATAAATTAATGGATGAATTATTTAATAGTGAGGATGTTGCTAAATCTATTTATGTAAATAATCTTAAGTATGTTAGTGAGGAAGAAGAAGCAGATATTGATTATACAACTTTTTATGAAGATTATTACAAAAAAATAGATGATGACACAATTAAAGAAATAAAGGATACAGGAAAAATTGAATCAATAAAAGCTTATTTTACTGGATCAATAGAAAAAATAAAGTTAAATAATAAAGAATATAAAGGATATGTTGGTATAAAAGGCTACAATACTAATGAAAGTTTTTATACTGATTCAGAAATTGAATCAATTAGAAAAAATGCAAATGATTCTTCTATTAAACCAATAAAAGAAGGAAGATATTTAGAGAATAAAGGAGAAGTATTAATTGGTGAGGAATTTTTATCATCAATGAACTTTAGTATTGATGATGTAATAAATAAAGAAATTGAAGTAATTATTGAATCATCAAATGGAAATCCAATAGAACCTATAGCAAAAACTTTTAAAGTGGTTGGAGTAATAGATAAGAATTTTAATGATGCCTATAATTTTGTGTTTTCAGCTGAAGATGCAGCAAGCATATTAGAGGTATCAACAATGCAAAAAGATTATTTGAAGAACGTTGGATATTCTAGTCTTGAAATAATAACAAATGAACTAGAAGATGTGCAATCAGTAAGTGATAAGATTAAAGATATGGATTACCTTTATTCATCAGCAGCAGAACAAGCAAAATCAATAGATGATACATTAAGCTCTTTAAGTGCTGGTTTTGCGGTGCTTGGAATAATAGTATTAATAGTTGCAGCTATAGGAATAATAAATACTATGTCAATGGCAGTAATTGAAAGAACAAAAAGTATAGGAGTAATGAAATCTGTAGGTGCAGATAAAATAGCAGTTAGGACTATGTTTTTAGTTCAATCTGCAATAATTGGATTATTAGGAAGTGCTGTAGGTATTTTACTTGCTTCTGGTGTAAATGCAATTATTCAGGCTAGTATTAATAATTACATTAAGGGAGAAAGTATGAATATTAGTATTTCAGTTGGTCTTCCTTGGTATTTAATTGTGGCTGTTTTAGGTTTTTCTACTATTATAGCATTGATTTCTGGTATTTATCCTGCAAATAAGGCTTCAAATTTAGATCCAATAGAAGCACTTAGAAGATAGGGGGATAGAAATATGAAAATATTAGATAAAATTAAAATGGCATGGAATGATATATTAAATAGAAAATTTAGAAGTATTTTAACAGTAATTGCAATTTCAATCGGAGCTCTTTTATTAGTAGTAATGATGGGGCTTGGGGATGGAATAATGGAACAAAACAAAAAAATGCTAGAAAATTTTGGTGATGTAAATGAAATTTCCATTATTAAGAGTATGGGGGACATGATGTCATCTATGGATATGTCTGAATCCAGTGGAATGTCCGGTAGCCCAATGGTGGAAGAAGGCAGTGAAGAGGACATAAATAATCAAAAAGCACTTGAGCAGGAAGAAAAAGTAGTAATAGGTGATAAAGAAATAGAAAAATTAGAAGGTGTAGATGGTGTAGATTACGTAAGAGCAATGATTCAATCATCAGCACCTAGTATTAAAATTGACAATGGAGAGTATATAGAAAAGAAAGTAGATATTTTAGGAATAAGTTTTAATGCAAACAATGATTTTTCTAAAGAATTGTTAGCCGGATCAAGTTTTACCAATAATGAAAAAGAAATTCTTATAGGTGAAAAGTACTTAAATAGAATTAAAATTGATAATCCTGAAAGTGTAGTGGGTAAAACTATAACTATTAAGGTAGAATCACCTTCTGTTAATGGAGTTGATGTGAAGAAATCTATGGAAATACAAGGTAAAATAATAGGTGTTATTAAGAAAGATTCTACTTATTCTTCTAACATAGTTATGAATTCTAAGGAAGTAGAGCCAATAATAGAACTGATTTCTGGGAAAAAGAATTATATTTCAGAAAATGGATATGATTCAATAAAAGCTTATGCTAAGGATGGCTATGATGTATCAGAGGTGAGTAATAGGATAACAGAAGAATGTGGTTATGGAACATTTAGCATGGCTCTTATTAGTCAAATGTTAGAAGTATCAACTACCATAATAAAAAGTATATTGTCAGTAGCAGGTATAATAGTATTAGTTGTTGCAGCTTTAGGATTGGTTAATACAATGACAATGATATTACAAGAAAAAAGAAAAATGATTGGAGTAATGAGATCTGTAGGTGCTCCAAGAGGAAGTATAAGATTAATATTTATCTTTCAATCATTTATACTTGGAATATTAGGCGGAATATTAGGAACAATTTTATCTGCAATTGGTATTTATATAATAAATAATTTTGTATTAGATGGAAGTAGTTTCACAGTATTCTTCACTTTTAAAAATGTTTTAGTGGCTATTATTATTACATTGTTAATATCAATAATTGCAGGTTTAATTCCATCAAGCAAAGCAGCAAAATTAAATGTAGTTCAAGCAGTTGCTGAAGAATAAAAAAAATAGTGTAATGTTAGGCTGTCTTTTGAGCTGTTTCCAGTCAATTAGACAATTAAAAAATATAAAAATCTTTTCTGCCAGTAGGTGTAATCTACTGGCAGTTTTTATACTGCTTGTATTTCTCTTTTGGTGTCAATATACTTTGCTACTCTTGACATGCTTAATATCATTTCAAAAGATAAAATCATTGACGGCAGTCTTTTAGAATATATTTTCAATTGTAGGTTTATTAAGATTTTTTATATTTTGAGCAGATATCTTTAATATGCTAACAGCAGCATTACTTTCAGATATATCATTGTATTTTATGTATTGAGTAAGTTTAATTGCTTCATTATGTAGATTATCAAAATCGCAATGATTTAGATAAATTGATGATAATAAAGCATTTTCTTCTATTTCAATCAAAACATCCTTTGATTCAATATAAGCTAAATCCCAGTTATTATTATTTAGATAATCTTCAATGGTTTCACATTTTGAGGTTACATTATAACATAGTTTTTCTAAGGAAATGTTAGTATACATTATAAAACCTAATAAAAGGCAAAAAAGTATTATAGAAATAAGAGTATTTTTCATTTTTTACATTTCCTTTCATATTCATCGTATAGTTGATATTTAAAATCACCATGAGTATCCAATAAGGCAATTAATACTTCATCTATTGATTTAATTCCGTTTTCATGCAATATATTAGTAATCCATTTTATATCCTTGTTACTACTGGTTAATGAATTTTTATTAATTTTACCATCAGAGATTAGAATTGTTGGAAGATTAGGTGTGTTTTCTTTATTTTTATCCATTGGCAATATGGATAGTTTTCCGTTATTCTCTAATATGGCATATTGAATTTCTTGTATATCAAAATATCCTAAAAGTCGTAATTCTTCAATTAATTCATCAATATTAATTTGTTGACTTTTTAGAACGTTATAATTTAATTTTCCTGCATGTATTAAAATAGATGGTTCACCATCAATAACTTTTCTTAATACTTGAAATTTTAATTGTAATTGAGATAATATAGTTTTTAAAAATAATAATGTTATTATAGGAATAATACCAAGTAAAAGAGGAAGCCTGGTATCTTGCATTGGAAGAGCTGCTAAATCTGAAATCATAATTGTAATAACAAATTCGTAAGGTTGAAGTTCACCTATTTGGCGTTTTCCCATAAGTCTCATAATTATTACAACTAAAGTATATAAAATAGCAGTTCTTATAAAAGTAATAAACATAAATTAACACCTCGTGTATAATATTTGTAAAATAAAATTTAATATACATTAATAATGAAGGTTTATTATAAATAACGTAGAATAATCATATAATTGGGCATAATATATTGGAATACATGATAATAAAAAGTAAAGGGGAAATAGAATTGAAAAAAAAGATGACATTTAAAGATTTATTAGATAAAAATTATGATTATAGAGACATTGTATTATGTGAACAAGATGGAAATTACTACGAATTAGGTGATGAAGTACCTAAAAAGGACAAGATTAAATTTATTCATTCAAATAGTGAAATTGGCTGGAAAGTTTATTCTAGAACATTACAGTTTGTTTTTATTAAGGTTGTTTTAGATATATTTAAGGATGCTAAAATAATAATAGAACATTCCATTTCCAAAGGAACTTTTGGGGAAATTATAAAAGAAAAGCCATTAAGTCAGGAGGATATTATAAAAATAAAAGATGGTATGGCAGATATTATTTCTAGAGATGTAGAAATAAAGAAGGTAGAGGTACCAATAGATAAAGCAATTAGGATATTTCAAAGTTATGGGATGGAAGATAAGGTTAAATTATTAAAGCAAGTTAGTTTTAAAACAGTAAGTTTGTATGAATTAGAAGGAAGATATGATTATTTTTATGGACCTATGGCCTATTCAACTGGGACTATTAAAGCATTTGACTTAATTAAATATGCTCATGGATTTGTGTTAAGAAATCCAATGGAGGGGAATGTTAATATTCTGCCAGAATTTAATGAGCAAAAAAGGCTTGCAGGAGTATTTTATGAAACTGAAAAATGGCTTAATATTTTAGGAGTAGGTGAAGTGGCAAGTTTAAATGAAAAGCTTGAAAGTAAGGAAATGAAGGAATTGATATTAACTTCTGAAGCTCTTCATGAGAAAAAAATAGCTCAAATAGCAGATAATATTTGTAAGAAGGAGGGTGTAAAAGTTGTATTAATTGCAGGACCTTCTTCTTCAGGGAAAACAACTTTTTCTTTAAGATTAGGGATTCAATTAAGAGTAAATGGATTAATTCCGCTTAAGCTATCTTTAGACGATTACTTTGTAAATAGGGAAGATTCACCTAAAGATGAAAATGGAGATTATGATTTTGAATCTATATATTCAATAGATTTAAAGCTTTTCAATGCTAATTTGAAGGCGTTGCTAAATGGGGAAGAAGTAGAAACCCCAAGTTATAATTTTAAAACAGGAACAAGGGAGTGGCATGGAGAAAAAATTAAGTTACCTAGCAATGGAATTTTAATTGTAGAAGGTATTCATGGGCTTAACCCTCTTCTTACAGATGAAATTTCTAATGATAAAAAATATAAAGTATATATATCTGCATTAACTCAATTAAATTTAGATAATCACAATAGAATTTCTACTACTGATGTTAGAAAAATAAGAAGAATAGTTAGAGATTATCTTTCAAGAGGGTATGGAGCAGAAGAAACCTTAAAAATGTGGCCATCAATAAAAAAAGGAGAAAAGAAAAATATTTTTGTTTATCAAGATGAGGCAGATGATATGTTTAATTCTACTTTAGTATATGAATTATCAGTATTAAAACCATATGCTTTAAAGGAATTAGAAAAAATCAAGCCAAGTAGTTCTGTTTATTATGAAGCAGTAAGACTAAAATCATTTTTATATTTCTTTAAAGAAGTGGAATTCAAATATGTACTAGAAAATTCCATACTAAGAGAATTTATTGGAGGCAGTTGTTTTTACGAATATTAAAATATAGTTTACAAAAGATAAGGAGATATTAGATGAGTAACCCAAGCGTTTTTGACATTATTGGACCGGTTATGATTGGACCTTCAAGTTCTCATACTGCAGGAGCAGCAAGGTTAGCTAAAATTGCTAAATTCATTTCAAATGGAGAAATTAAATCAGTTATTTTTTATTTGCATGGATCTTTTGGAAAAACCTACAAGGGGCATGGTACAGATAGAGCATTACTAGCAGGAATTTTAGGAATGGAGCCTTGTGATATAAGGCTTCGAGATTCCATAGAAATTGCAAAAAAAGAAAAAATAGAATTTGAATTTAAAGAAGATGATTTAGGTGATGTTCATCCTAACACAGTAAAAATATCAATGGAAACAAAGAAAGGAAACAAATGTGAAGTTGTTGGATCTTCTATTGGTGGGGGAAGAATTCAAATAAATCAGATTAATGGTAATAATGTTGATTTTACAGGGGAATATAATACATTAATTGTTTTTCTAGTAGATGTTAAGGGTGCAGTATCAAAGGTAAGTTCTATTTTATTTAATAATAATATTAATATAGCGTTTATGAAGGTATTTAGAAATGATAAAGGAAAAGATGCAACTATGGTTTTTGAAGTGGATAACCATATTCCAGATGTAGTATTAAAAGAAATAGGAAATCTAGATATTATTAATAGAGTAATTAAAATTAACACTATAGGAGAAGGAGAATAAGTATGAAGACAGCAAAAAGTGGTGAAGAACTTTTAATTATTTGTAATGAAGAAAAAATATCTTTAAGCGAATATGCTATATTAAAGGAAATAGAAAGAAGTAATTTAAATAGAACTGAAGTTATTGAAAGAATGAGAAGAAATCTTAATGTTATGAGAAGTTCTGCAAATGAAGGCATGGAAAGAGAAATATATTCTGTAAGTGGACTTATAGGCGGAGATGGATATAAATTAAAGAAATATTTAAAAAGTGAAAAGTCATTAACAGGGAATACAATCATTCTTGCCATGGCTATGGCCATATCCTCTTCAGAAGTAAATGCAGCTATGGGAAAAATAGTTGCTTGCCCTACAGCAGGGTCTTGTGGAATTTTGCCAGCAGTTATTTTATCCGTTGGAGAAAAATTATCTTTAGATGATGATACTTTGATAAAAGGGTTATTTGCTGCTTCGGCGGTAGGAATGATTATTGGAATGAATGCCACTTTATCAGGAGCTGAAGGAGGATGCCAAGCAGAATGTGGTTCTGCTGCAGCTATGGCTTCTGCTGCGGTAGTTGAAATAATGGGTGGGAATCCAAGAATGAGTCTGGATGCTGCTGCAATTGTAATAAAAAATATATTAGGATTAGTTTGTGATCCAGTGGCAGGATTGGTTGAAATTCCCTGCGCAAAAAGAAATGCTAGTGGGGCTATAAGTGCATTAAGTACAGCTGATATGGTTATGGCAGGTATATCCTCTAAAATTCCTTTTGATGATGCTGTTTCAGCAATGTATAAAGTAGGTAAAAATATGCCTAAAGAGCTTAGAGAAACGGCTTTAGGTGGAGTTGCTATAACAAAAACAGGGTTGGCACTTAAAAAACAAGTATTTGGGGAATGACAATTTACAAGAAATTCACAATAAAGTAATACTTTTTTATTTATTTAGATTGAAAATTATGTTATTATTAGTATAATAGAGTAATTATGTATAGAAATATTTATGATAGTAGTGTCGACTATAATAGTAATTTATAGACTTTTTATATAGTTTTTTATAATATTTATTCTATTTAATATTCGTAAAAGGAGCGGGGCAAAGTGAAGACGTATATATATAGAAAGCACTTAAGAGAGCCAATTAAGCCAGCAATAGGAGTATTAATATATATTATTGGTCTATATTTAGTTTATGCTACATTAATATATTTATCTATTAGCACCTTTTCCAAAAATGATTTTTTCAAAGATTTTACTATAACATTAGTAGGATTAATAGTATTGTTTTTAATTGTTTTAGGAATATTATATAAATTTTATTTCAAGAAGTTTAAAAGTATGAGTATTGTAGTTGGAAAGGAAAATTTAATATATAAAGAAAAAAATAAAAATATAGCAATTGCATATAAAGATGTTGTTGAAGTAGAGTTTCCGATTATTAAATTTTCGAGAGGATCTTTTAAAATAAAGAGTAAAGATAAAGTCATTAAGATTATTATTGATGTAGAAAATGTAGGTGAATTAATAAAGGATATAAGAGCTAAAATAGATAAAAATAATTCTAATTTCCAGTTTGATGAAATAAGATTTAATGATTTTTATGTTACAGCTTGTTATAGTGATGATAGTTGGCAAAGAATATATGAAATGATTAAGTTCATACCACCATTTGTAGCTATTAATATAATTTTAGCTTTTATTTTTTCATTTTTAGTGTATGATCAAGCAATAAAGTTAGCAATAACAACTATATTTTTAGTTTGGCCTGTTTTGGCTTTAGTCATTTCAGAGATTATTTTATTTATTAAACAATTTATTGATATTAAGAAAAATAGTTTTAATGCTAGAATTAGAAATCATGAATTTGAAAATAAGGTTTTGCAAAGAGTAATACTATCATTTGCTATATTAATTACAATTTGTTTAGTATACTTTTTAAAGAAGTATTAATAATAGGCTATGGCACTAAATCATTAGTGCATGGTCTATTTTTTTCTTTAGAAAATTATATAATATAGAATATAGTATTATGATAAAATTACAAATAAGAGGTGATAATATGAAAACAGTATTAACAATTGCAGGCTCAGATTCATCAGGGGGAGCTGGAATACAAGCAGATATAAAAACAATTTCAGCAAATGGTGTATTTGCTATGAGTGCAATAACTGCAATTACTGCACAAAATACTATGGGGGTTTTTGATAGTCAAGATGTAACTCCAGAAATGATAAGTAAACAAATAGAAGTTATTTTTGATGATATAAAGGTTGATGCAATAAAAATTGGAATGGTATCAAAAATTGAATCTATTAAGGCTATAGCTAAATCCTTAAGAAAAATAAATAATTTACCTAAAGTAGTATTAGATACAGTTATGGTTTCCAAAAGTGGATTTAAGTTATTATCAAATGATGCAAAGGATACCCTTGTAAAAGAGTTATTTCCTTTAGCAACAATAATAACTCCTAATTTACCAGAGGCTGAGGAATTTTTAGGTGTTAAAATAAGTAATCTTGAAGAAATGAAAGAGGCGGCAATTGGTCTTAATAACCTTGGAGCTAAAAATGTTTTAGTTAAAGGTGGACATCTTGATAATGAGGCAACAGATATATTATATGATGGAGAAAAGTTTACATATTTTAAACAAGAAAGATTGAATAAAAAGAATACTCATGGTACAGGCTGTACTTTGTCTTCTGCAATAGCATCTAATATTGCTAAAGGAATGGACCTTGAAAAAGCTATAGAAAAAGCTAAAGAGTATGTAACTGTGGCTATTGAACATGGCATTGAACTTGGAAAAGGTGTAGGACCTACTAATCATTTTTATGAGTTGTATAAAAAGGCTAATATGGAGTAATAATTTAGGTATTATATAAGTAAAGGAAAAGGTGGAGCTTTGAATAATAATGATAAGGCATTGTATGCATTAAAAAAATTTTATGGATATGATAATTTCAGAAATGGTCAGTTAAATATTATTTTAAGTATAATTTCTAAAAGAGATACTTTTTGTATTATGCCAACTGGGGGAGGAAAGTCTTTATGTTACCAAATACCTGCTCTTATTATGTCTGGATTAACCATAGTAATTACTCCACTTATTTCATTAATGAAAGATCAAGTAGATGCTTTAATAGAAAATGGAATTAAGGCTGTATATATTAATAGTTCCTTAGAAATAGATGAAATAAAAGAAATATTAAAAGAAGCTTCTTTGGGGTCATACAAACTTATATATATTACACCTGAAAGGCTAAAATCAAAAGTATTTATTCAAATGATAAAAGATTTAGATATTTCCCAAATAGCTGTAGATGAGGCTCATTGTGTATCAGAATGGGGGCATGATTTTAGAATAAGCTATAGAAATATTAAGCCTTTTGTTAAAGTTTTTAAGAATAGGCCAGTAATTTCAGCTTTTACAGCTACAGCAACTAAAGAGGTGAAAAAAGATACAATTAATTTACTGGGCTTAAGTAATCCTTATATATATAATGGAAGTATAAATCGTGATAATTTATCTATTAATATTATAAAAGAAGAAGATAAGTTAGAAGGAATAAGAAATATAATTAATAAATATGAAGATGAATCTGGAATAATATATTGTCTTTCGAGAAAAGAAACTGAAGTATTATATAGTGAATTACTTTATTATGGGTATAGCGTTTCCATGTATCATGGAGGATTAAGTGATGAGGAGAAAAATAAATCACAAGAGGATTTCCTATTTGAAAGAAAGAATATAATGATTTGTACTAATGCTTTTGGTATGGGAATAGACAAGTCTAATATAAGATATGTTATTCACAGTACTATGCCTAAAAATTTAGAAGGATATTATCAAGAAATCGGTCGTGGTGGAAGAGATGGTGAAGCTACGGGTTGTTATTTGTTTTACAATAGAGATGACATTAAAAGAGTTGAATATTTAATTAATAAAGGTAGTAATTTAGATAGAAGAGAAATAGCTCTTAAAAAGCTACAAAATATTATTGATTTTTGCGAAGAATCAAATTGTTTAAGAAAAACATTAATTAATTATTTTGAAGAAAATTGGCATAGAGAATATTGTAATAATTGCAGCAATTGCTTAAAAAATGATTATATTAAAGACTTTACAAGGGAAAGTCAAATGATACTGTCAACTGTTTACAGGACAAGGGGAAAATATGGAATATCTGTACTTAGTGATATATTAAGGGGAATACGAGGCCCTAAGATAATTGATAATAAATTAGACAAAGTAACAACCTTTGGGATAATGAAAGAATATAGTATTTCCTTTATTAAATCACTAATTAAGGAATTAATTAAACAAGGATATGTAGAGTTAAAGGAAGGGACTTATTCTATATTACAATTAAATTCTTCTTCAATGGATATATTATATGGAAGATTAAAAACAATGTTATTAGTAAAAGAAGAAAATGAAGTAATAAATAAGGAATTATTTGATATACTGAAAAAGTGGAGAAGGGTAGTTGCGGCAAAAGAAAATATAAAACCATATATTATTTTTTCAGATTCTACATTAATTGAAATATCTAATAAGTTGCCTAAAAGAAAAGAGGAATTATTAAATATTAGGGGTATAGGAGAGAAAAAAATCAGCAAATATGGAAATGAAATAATTGGAATTACTTCTAATTGGGGAGAAAAGTGATAAAAAATCATTTAAGTATATAAGCTTAAATGATTTTTTTATTGAATATATTGTAAATTATATAAATATATTGACAATAATGTAAAAAAAGATATTATTATAAAATAGTACTAAATATATAAATGGATTTCCATTGATTAAGGAGAATAAAATGAAAAAAATCATATCAGGCATTATTATTGCTACAACTTTAATGACAACAATAACTATTGCTAAACCTTTTGTCAATATTCATGGATCAACTATAAATGCAGGCTTAGTAGCACCAGGGAATAATTACTATATGTCTTATTGCTACATGTATGATGGAACAACTACACACTGGGCACAAGCAAAATTAGGTGGAAAGTTAGGCAATTATGCAAAAGTTTACGGTGCAGGTACTGCCTGTTCAAATTCACCGTCTTTATACAAAACAACAAATTGGACATATAACTATGGTTATAATTAAAAAGTAATTTATGAAATAGATAGGAAGTAATGTATGTTATCTTCCTATCTAAAATAATAATAGATTGAGGGAATATATGAAAAAAATATTAATAGGGCTGTTTATAATAATTTATGGCTTTTCATATTTTAGTTTTTTTAATGATAAGAATATGACTGAATATGATAAAGTTTACAATATTGAAAGGAATTTAGATAATAGTTATGAAATATTGTTGCCAAGCACAGTAAATAGTATGGACAAGCAGCTTCTATATAACAAATTAACTGAAGTTGTAGACAAATATAAAGGAAACATAATATTAATAAGAAGTTTTGATAAAAAAATAATTAAATATGTATATTTAAATGAAGAGTCTTATTTTAATAATTACTCCATAAATAATGGTAGGCAATTAAATATAGATGACTTCAAAAATGAAAAAGAATATTTTTTATCTACAGCTAATACTGGAAATAACAATCAAATTGGAAAACTTAATGAATTTGCTGGAGATCATAATTTTGAGATAAGAACTTTATGGGATATGTGTAAAGATAATACTTTAACATTAAGTGGTTATGTCACAGTTCAATTACCTAATGATAATATACAGGAATTCATTAATGAATTAGAAGCAGAAATCAATATTAAAGAAGGTATAGAACTTTTTGAAAAAAGTGATGTAAATTTCACTAATAATGATAAAAATGCTAAGTATATACTTTATTCCTTATATTTTATTTTATTACTGCTTGTTGTATACGATTCATTAAGAAATTATAAAAAAGTTGGAATTGAAAAATTATTAGGATATTCTAATAAAGATATTTGGCTATTTACAATAAGAAATATCTTTATTACTCAGGTTATTAGTATTTCAATAGTAACAATATGTATGAGTATGTATTTATTTAAAGAAATAAATACATATATGTTCACTTTTTTATATAATTTAATTATTCATTATGCTAAGCAATTAATATTAATTTTATTTTTATCTTCACTGCCTTACGGATATATTCTTTCAATTAAAGTTTCAGATATGATAAAAAATAAGAAAAATACAAAGGAAATAATAGTTGTTAATACAATAATTAAGTGTGTACTAACATCAATTATAATTGTAATGTCATTAAATATAATTACAAATTTTATAAGAATAAAAAATGTATATAATAGTTCTTTTGAAAAATGGGAAGAAGTAAGGAAATATGAATGTATTTCAGGATGTAATATAGAGGGAAATATTTATTTTAGTGATGAAATGGATGAAAAGCTAAAATCATTATATATGGATTCAAATAAAAGGGGAGCTATATTAGCGGAATTTAATAATTATACGGAGGCATTTAGACAATTTAATTCAGTAGAAGTTGGAGAAGAATATAAAATTAATTTTGCTATTGTAAATGTCAACTACTTATTAATGAATGAAATAAAAGATGAATATGGAAATAGAATAATTATTTCTGAAAATGAAAAGAAAAACATATTATTATTACCTGAATTTTACAAAAACAAAGAAAAAGAAGTTATTGAGCATTATTTAATGATATTATCAAGTAATAAGGATGGTAAAAAAATAAATATTGATGATATGAAGATAATCTGGATTAAAGATAATCAAGAGCTTTTTTCTTACAATATTGAAGTTAATCCTAAGGAAAATAATATGGTTAATAATTCTATTTATATGGTTATGACAGAAGCAAATCTCATGGGTAAAGCATACCAATATGTTATGAATTTTACTGGAGCTCCTTTTAAAATTTTAAAAGATGATTCCTATGACCTTAAGAATCTTTTAAATGAAGTAATTGGAGGAAATTATGAATATACTATTTCTTCAGCTGACGAGCAAATAGCATCAGAAGTTGATTCTGTAAAAGAAATAGTGAAGTATAATTCATTAGGTATATTATTAGTATTAATTGGAGTGTTATTAATCATAACTCAAAATATATACAATTATGTAGAGCAATATAAACGAGATATATTTATAAAAAATATTCACGGATATTCCTTTTTTATGAAATATAAATTAAGTATTTTAATAAATATTATTTGTGGGATATTAAGTAGTATTCTAGCAATTACAATTGTTAAGGATAATTTTCTAAGCATTATGATGATTTCTCTTTTTATGTTAATAATAGAAATGATTTTTTGGATAACTATCTTAAAAATAATGGAAAAAAGAAAAATTATTAATGTTATTAAGGGGTGTTAATATGATATATATAAATAATATTACCAAGAGTTTTGGTAATAAAAAAGTATTAGAAAATTTTTCCTTAAAGATAGAACAAGGTGAATTTGTAGGCATAATGGGTTCAAGTGGAAAGGGAAAAAGTACTTTATTAAATATAATAGGTTCTTTAGAATCTTGTGATGCTGGAGAAATAATAATTGATGGAATGAAGAATGTTAAACCTAATAGTGCTAAGTCTAGAATAGTTTTAAGAAATATAATAGGATATCTTTTTCAGAATTTCGCATTAATTGATAATGAAACTGTTATGAATAATTTAGTAATAGCTTTAAAGTATACAGGTTTATCAAAAAAACAAAAAAAAGAGGAAATAAAAAGAGCACTTACTTTTGTAGGATTAGAAGGATTTGAGAAGAACAAAATATATGAATTAAGTGGTGGAGAACAACAAAGAGTAGCAATTGCAAGGTTATTTTTAAAGCCTAGTAAAATAATTTTAGCTGATGAGCCAACAGGATCATTAGATGAGGACAATGCTAATAAAATTATTGAATTTTTAAAAAAATTAAATGAAAAAGGAAAAACTATTGTAATTGTTACCCATGATAAAAGAGCATGTAAGTATTGCAATAGAATAGTTAATTTGTAGATTAATCATGTCATAATAAAGTATTAATATATCAGTGATAGTTTCTTTAGGAATTATTTGAATTATTTATTCAAATAATTCCTTTTTATTTAAGTCATAGAGGGCAACAGTATATGAATATATTTTATTAAAGGGAGGGAGTGTTTATGGACTTTAAAGAATTTATTCAAAATGATAGAGAAAATAGGAATAAGGAAAAATTTCATGGGAGCTTTTTGGATTATTTATCTATTGTAAAGGAAAATCCAGAAATAACTGAACTAGCCCATAAAAGAATTTATAAAAGTATTATTGATAAAGGTGTTGAAATACTAAAAGCAGAGGAAAATCCAAGAGTAAAAAAGATTTATGGGAATCAGACAATTAGGAAATACGGTTTCTTTAAGGATGATTTTTACGGAATAGATAAAATATTAATGAAGTTAGTTAATTATTTCAATTCTGCAGCTATGAAGGGAGAAGAATCAAGGCAAGTTTTATATCTTGTTGGACCGGTTGGAGCTGGAAAATCATCTTTAGTTGAAAGCTTAAAGAAAGCTTTAGAAAATTGCCAACCTATATATGCTTTAGAAGGATGTCCTATGCATGAGGAACCATTACATTTAATACCTAAGCATTTAAGACCACAATTTGAAAAACAACTTGGAGTTCAAATAGAAGGTGATTTATGTCCTATATGTAGATATAGATTAAAACATGAATTAAAAGGCGTATATGAAGATTTTAAAGTTGTTAGAAAAGGCTTTTCTATTAGATCAAGAAAAGGAGTAGGAGTAGTTCCGCCTGTTGACCCTAATAATCAAGACACATCAATATTAACAGGTTCAATAGATATTTCTAAAATGGATTTATATTCAGAAGATGATCCGAGAATATTTTCATTAAACGGAGCATTTAATGTTGGCAATAGAGGACTTGTAGAGTTTATTGAGGTATTTAAAAATGACGTAGAATACCTTCATACAATTATTACAGCTACTCAGGAAAAATCGGTTCCTTCACCAGGAAAAGGATCTATGATTTATTTTGATGGTGTTATAGTAGCTCATTCTAATGAAGCGGAATGGAATAAATTTAAATCAGATCATACAAATGAAGCAATATTAGATAGAATAGTAAAAATTGAAGTTCCATATTGTTTAGAATTAGATGAAGAGAAGAAAATTTATGAAAAAATATTAAGAAAGAGTAATTTTAGTGCTCATATTGCACCTCATACAATTGAAGTTGCTGCAATGTTTGCAATTCTTTCAAGAATGATTCCATCAGTTAAAGTTGACCCAATGACTAAATTAAAAATCTATAATGGGGAAGAGATAGTTGAAAAAGGAACTACAAAAAGAATAGATATATCTGAGCTAAGAGAAGAAGCAGGAACTTATGAAGGTATGAAAGGTATATCAACAAGATTTATTATTAAGGCAATAGACAATGCTCTTTCAAATTCAGAATATAATTGTATAAACCCGTTAAGTATTATGGAAAGTATTATAAAATCAATAAAAGAAATGGATATAGGAGCAGAGGATAAGAAAAAATATTTAGGCTATGTCCAAGATACTATAAGAAAAGAATACAATAAAATATTAGAAAAAGAAATTACTAAAGCATTTATTCATTCCTACAGGGAACAAGCAGAAAGCTTATTTAATAATTATATTGATAATGCTGAAGCTTTTGTAAATAAAAGCAAAATAAAAGATATTTCAACAGGAGAAGAATTAAACCCAGATGAAGAATTTATGAGGAATATAGAAGAACAAATCGGTGTGTCAGAAGCTTCAAGCAAAGGATTTAGAGCTGATGTTACTTCATATATGTTCTATTTGGTTAGAAATGGTGGAACAATAGAATATACATCTTATGAACCTCTTAAAGAAGCTATAGAAAAGAAATTATTAGCATCTGTTAAGGATTTATCTAGAATAATAACTAAGTCAAGAGTTAGGGATAAGGAGCAAACAGAAAAATATAATTCTATGGTTGAAGAAATGAAGGATAAGGGATATTGTATGCATTGCTGTGATGTGATTCTTAAATATGCCGCAAATAATTTGTGGAAGGATTGATTTTACCATGGGTATATTTAGGGATAATAGTGATAATGTAGTTGATCATGACAGGTCAATAGAGGATAGGAGACGTCATAGACAGCTAGTAGAAAAATCAATAAAGGACAATTTAGGAGATATTTTGTCAGAAGAAAGTATTATAGGAGAAGGTAAAAATAAAAAATACAAAATACCTATAAGAGGTATTAAAGAGTATCAGTTTATATATGGAAAAAACTCAAAGGGAGTAGCAACAGGTGTAGGTGAAGAAAAAAGAGGGGATAGAATAGGAGAAGATAAAACATATGCACCAGGAAATGGGAAAGATGGGGCAGGAAATAATGAAGGACAGGACATTTATGAAACAGAAATCACTTTAGAAGAATTGCTTGATTATATAATTGAAGATTTAGATCTACCTAACTTAGATAGAAAGAAATATTCAGAAATTATTGTAGAAAGTTCAAGTAGAAGAAGAGGTTATCAAAGATATGGTATAAATCCAAGGCTTGCAAAAAAGAAAACAGTTATTTCTAAACTTGCTAGAAAACAAGGAAAGAAGAGAGCATTAAAAGAAGAAGGTATTATTGAAGAAGAGGAAAGATTCCCTTTTAGAGAGGAAGATTTAAGATATTATAGAGTAACTGAAAAACCTAAAAGAGAAAGTAATGCTGTAATGATTTTTATTATGGATGTCTCAGGATCTATGGACAATACCAAAAAATATTTAGCAAGATCATTCTTCTTTGTAATATCAAAGTTTTTAAGGCGAAAATATAATAATATTGCATTTGAGTTTATTTCACATACGACTATTGCTAAAAGAGTAGATGAATATGAATTTTTTCACAAAGCAGAATCAGGGGGAACATATATATCTAGCGGCCTTAATATGGCTTTAGAAATAATAAAAGAAAGTTATCCGGCAGAAATGTGGAATATTTATCCTTTATATGCTTCAGATGGCGACAACTGGGCAGAGGATAATGAAAAAGCTATAGAAGCTGTAAGAAAACTATGTGAGTTAAGTAACATGTTTGGATATGCAGAATTATTACCATCCACTTATTCAACTACAATGTATTATAGATTTAATAAAGAAATAAAAAATAAAAATTTCGTTCCTGTATTAGTTAAAGAAAAGAAAGATTTATGGGAAGGATTAAAAGAAATGTTAAGTAAGGAAATGAAGGAGGAGTGATATGGAATATAATCTAAAGGATTTAGAAAAATGGGATAAAATTATTGAAGATAAGGCTTCAGAACTTGGATTAGATTATTACCCTCAGGAATTTGAAATAATAGATTTTGATGAAATGATTGGATATGAGGCCTATGTAGGAATTCCTTCAAGATACCCCCATTGGAGTTTTGGTAAATCTTATGAAAAAAGCAAAACTCTGTATTCTCATAATTTAACAGGGCTTCCTTATGAAATGGTTATTAATTCAAATCCTTGCTTAGCATATTTAATGAGGGAAAATACATTATTACTTCAAATATTAACAATGGCACATGTATATGGGCATAATGATTTTTTTAAAAATAATAGATTATTTAAAGAAGGTACTAGAGCAAATTATGCTTTAGAAATGTTCAAGATAGATGGAAGTATTATAAGAGAATATATTAATTCTCCTGCTATTGGATATGAAGCAGTTGAAAGAATTTTAAATGCAGCCCATGCTGTAAGATATAATATATCAAGGGTTCCTGGAAGAAAGGAAAAAACACAGGAAGAAATTAAAAAATCACTTATGGAGGATTATGAAAGAAAAATAGAAAATAGAAGTATATTAGATATGGGTAACTGTATAGTCTCTCCCGATTTAAGTAAGATACCACTAGAACCTTATGATGATGTTATAGAATTTATTATTAACTATAGTGGTCTTGAGGAATGGGAAAAAAACATTTTGAGAATTGTAAAGAGAGAAACAGAATATTTTATGCCTCAAATTGAAACTAAAATAATGAATGAAGGGTGGGCAAGTTATTGGCATTACACAATTTTAAAGGAATTAAATTTAGATAATGGACTGTATATTGAATTTATAAAAAGACATAATGATGTTGTTGCACCTGTTATAGGAGGATTAAATCCATACTATATTGGATTCCAAATATTTATGGATTTAGAAAAAAAATATGGCAAGAATAAAATTTTTGAGGTGAGGGAATTAGAAAGAGATTCTTCTTTCATAAGAAGATATTTAACAAAAGAATTATGTGAAGAATTAAATTTATTTCAATTTGGAAGAAAAAATTATGATTATGTAGTTGAAGAGGTTTCTGATGAAATTGGTTGGAAAGAGATTAGAGATAACCTGGCTACAACTTGTGGAATAGGAAGTATTCCTTATATAAGAGTTATAGATTTTAATGAAAAAAACAACAAGCTAACTTTAGAGCATGTTTTTGATGGAAGGGAATTGGATTTAATTTATGCAAAGGAAACTTTGAAATATATGAAGGATCTATGGCGCCATGAAGTAAGTTTATTAACTAAAACGAAAGATGGTACAGAGTTTATGATTAATTGTCAGGAAGATAGTAAGATTACAATTACAGATTGTAACAGAAGTTAGTATTGATGAATAATTTATTAATTAGGAATAAATACTTAGGAGTACTGATATGAAACTAAAAGGTAGTAAGACAGAAAAAAATCTATATATGACTTTTTCAGGAGAATCTAGAGCAAGAACAAAATATTCGTTATATGCAGAAAAAGCAAGATGTGAAGGATATAGATGGGTTGCAGATATATTTGATGAAACTTCAGAAAATGAAAAAGCCCATGCAAGAGAGGCCTATAGTAGATTTTTAAATAAAATAGGAAACACTGAAGATAATTTATTGGATGCAGCTTTAGGAGAAGAAGAAGAAAATATGAAATTATATAAAGAGTTTGAGGAGATAGCAAAGGAAGAGGGTTTTCCTGAAATTGCAGATTTTTATAAAGAACTTAGAGAGGTAGAGGAAGAACATGGGAAAAGATTCAAATATTTAGAGGAGAAAATTAGGAATAATAAAATGTTCAAATCTTCAGAAGTTACATTGTGGCAATGTATGAATTGTGGATATATTTATGAAGGCAGTGAAGTACCTGATAAGTGCCCGTTGTGTAAGTATCCAAGGGAATATTTCAAACCATATTGTAATGTAAAAAAATTGTAGGGGTGGGGAATATGTTTTTTAATTATCCTAGTGAGTACTATGTTGATGTAATTGCTGTAGATGACTTAGATTTAGTAAACAAAGATCTAAGATCACTTGAATATTCTTTTAGAGTAGAAAAAGAAGTAGATGAAGAATATGCTGATGAGATAACATATAAAGAAGAAATTAGTGAAGATAATGAATATACAGAAGAAAAATTGGATGTAGATGAAGAAACAATTAAAGATTAGGAGAAAACATGGGTTATAGTAATGTGATTAATAGTCATTATGATGATATTAATAATTTAAGTTCATTACTTAGAAATTATATTGAAATATATAGACTTTTAATAAGTAGTACAGCGGAACTTAATAGCACTTCTGCAACTAGAAAGGGAGAATTAAAGAATGCCATTGAAAGAATAGATAGTATCGGAGATATTATTGATGATTTATTAAAAGCTATTAAGAAATGTGAAAGTTCATATATAAAATACTGTACAATAAAAAATGATGTAATTATAGCAAATACTGCAAAAGAAAGTATATTAACAGAAATCCATAATGAACTTGATTATCATAATGAATAACATTTTTGCGCTGTTAAGCTATAGGATTCAAGTAAGTATTAAGAAGTAAAAGATATCTTCTTTCTTTTACTTCCTACCTCTTACTTTTTAACTAAAACATAAAAAGAGCTGCCATAGGGTTTTAAAATGGAACCTATAGAATAGACACTAAAAAAGAACTATTCTTATAATCTGATACCTATGTCAAGGACATTATAAAAAAAGGATTAAGCACAAAGAAGATGATTTCTGTATTGAACAGGAGTCATCTTTTTTTGACTCCATTTATATCTGTAGTTGTTATAATAAAATATATATCTATCAATTTCACTTTTAAGTTCTTCATA
>JAAYPK010000089.1 GCA_012519845.1 Clostridiales bacterium | reverse complement strand
TTTAATATAATTGAAATTTTATTATATTTAATAGAACTATTTACTTTATTACTAATTACTATTTTAACTATTTCATCTTTAAGAATTTCTTCTATATTATTATTTATTTCGTCCATACCTTCTCCTATTATGTTTTGTTTATTAACTAAGTTTTACATAATCTAAAACTAGCCATACTATTAATTATATATTTATTTTATATTTACTTCTATATAAAAAAGTAGAATGATACAAGTTTTGTGTAGTATTTACATACATTAAATACTACACAACCTTTATCATTCCACCTCTTGTAAGTACAACATTATTTAGAAATATAAATTTTCTAAACTTCTATTATCATCAGTATATAAAATTTTAATTTCTATTACCTGATGCATATTCTCCTGGACAAATATCTATAACCTCTCGAATAGGCTTAATTAATGAATTTTCATATTGGCATTTCCACTGAACATCCTTACTCATTATTCCATCTTTTAAACCATCAATAGTTTCCCCATTTTTTATTGGTGCATCATACTTATAAACATATGCTGCTACATCATAAGCATGATTAACAACATCAATTGCCTCTAATCCATGAAAATGAAACTGAATATCTGGCAATCCTAAGCTATACATACCTAATGTGTCAACTAAAATATCCTCTGTATTTGCTATTCTGAAATATCTGGCATTAACACAAAAATATAAGAAACGTAATTCATATGGTATTTCATGGTTTTTAACCATTTCTGCTGTAAATAACTTTCCTGCTGAAGGGATCCATACTGCAGCAGACGTTGGTAATAATTCTAATGCAGCTTCAAGCCAATCCATTAGCATATTACCACGTTCTTTATAATCCATAGTTGAAGCCATCATATCTGAAATAATGAGGCTATGAGTACATTTTTCTAATAATTCTACCCCATTTTCCATCTGCCATAATTGTGTTCTTTGAACTTCATCTATTGATTCCTGTTTGAATTGTGCCACATCATACATTAAAATTTGAGGTGGCATACTACCTTCCTTGAAATTTGCTTTATATTTCTTTACTGCAAAAGATAATAAATGTTCATTCTTACTTACAACATCTATATCACCAAATTTTGCCCTAACAACCTTTTCTATTTCCTTTACATCTGGTCTTTTTGGTTCACTAAAAAATAATAATTGAATCATAAATAATGAATTATACTTTACATCATCTTTTAAATCCTGATCTATTACTTTTTCTTTTTTCTTACTAAATATCCCCATACCTTACCCTATCACCTCTTAAAATTTATCTTCACCTAATTAATTCTTCGTCAATATCTCTTATGATATTTTTGATAATCTAATAATAACAGTCAACTATAAAATTTTTGTTCTTTCTAGAAGAAGAATAACTTTTTTCAAATTGCTTGTACCATTCACTATTAGTTGAGTACCAATCTATTGTTTTCTTTATCCCTTCTGGCAAACTAATTTTAGGTTCCCAATTTAAATCAGTAATGATTTTTTTATTGTTTATCATCAACTTATTATATCTTTGCTTTCCTGCTAAAGATTTTTCATTAACAACTACTTCTCCATATCCGATTGTTTCAGAAATCAACTTAGCAATATCTACAATAGATGTATTTACTCCAGTTGAAATATTATATAATTCACTATACTTTGATGAATTTATTAATTTTTCTATTGCGCTACAAGCATCATCTACATACAGGAAATCTCTCCAATAGCTGTCATCTACTTCAATAGGTAAATCATTTAAGAATCTGCTAATAGTTCTTGGAATAATCCTATCTGGTAATTGGTAAGCTCCAAATAAATTCGTCAATCTGAAAATTTTATATGGAATCCCATAACATCTATTATAATTTTCCAATATACTCTCACAGGATGTTTTAGAAATACCATATGGAGATACTGGTTTTGGAATATACTCTTCTGTAAACTCCATTTCATGATCACTGCTATAAACTTCAACTGAAGATGCTAATATAACAGATGTATCGGTATTTTTTATTGATTCCAATATATCTATTAATGAATTAATATTATTCTTCAAGGTACGTTTAGGTTCATAATATGAATAATCTACATGTGGCCAGGCAGCTAAATGTATTACTACATCAATATCTTTTGGACATACAAATGGGTCAACTCCTAAATTACATTTTATTAACTCACCATCAAATTTACTATTTCTAAGTCTTCTCATTCTGTCTTCAATATCCAATAAAACAACCTGGTAACCTTTTGATTTCAAAAAATTATATAGGTTTATTCCTAAAAAACCTGCTCCACCAGTAATTAATATCTTTTTCAAATTACTGTATCCTCCCTTATTCAATAACTTTATGGACATTAATAATTTCTACACTTTACTTTTCTCATTTTATGTATTATATTGTAAACTTTATCATATTTATGTACTTATATCAATATATTTATTATTTGTTTATAAAATAAATTAAGAAAAAGGAGCAATTAATTTTAGTTTGCTCCCTTAACTCTTTCTCGTATTAAGTTTTCTATTTCTAATAAAATCTCAGGGTTTTCTTTTAAATATATTTTTGCATTTTCTCTTCCTTGTCCAAGCCTTGTATCTCCATATGTAAACCAAGCCTTACAACTGAACCTTTTCCATATTGTCTTTCAATTTGATTCATTACAGTTTCTAACACTAATAGCTTATTATTATCTAAACTCATTATTTACACCACCTTCAATTATTATCAATATATATTTGTCACCACACAATAACTTAATTTAGGAATTCTACAAACAAATAAAAAAAGTGCTATATCTAGGACAATTGATATGGCCCTAAATACAACACATTGACAAATAAAATTATATCATAACTTTTTTCTTTAATGTAATACCATATTTCATATTAATATACTTTATATTTTAAAAACTAATATAGTAATCTATTTTAAGGAAATGTTGATAACAAAATTTAAGAGAAATATCCATCAATATTTCTCTTAAATAGTCTCATATACTTGAAAACAGATTTATACTATTCAGACCTTAAATCATTATCATACATATTACGAATAATGTAGTCAAATTTGGTAATACTACCTATAGAGGTGTTATTATGAATAGTTTCGAAGATAATCCTATTTACATTTGTCCACATTGTAAATTAAATAAAATAGTTAAATATGGTAAATTTAGAAATAGACAACGCTATAAATGTAAAGAATGCAATAGGACTTTTACCTCCTTTACTAATAAGCCGTGGTCTTATACAAAAAAGCATTTATCTTTTTGGGAAAAATACATTAATATTATGAATAATAACTGTTTATATGACATATCAAACAGTTTAAAAATAAATATTGCAAGTGCTTTTTCTTGGCGACACAAATTATTGACTTATTTTAAAGAGAATAAATCAATTAAGTTAAATGATAATATAGGGATCCAAAACAGACCAATAAAGGAAAATAGAAAAGGAAGTAAATTGCCTTATGTTCCTTCAAAGAAATTATCGTTAACAATAGCAATTGACTCATATAATAATTATTCACTAAGCACCCATTACAATGGAGTTACCAGTAGAATCATAAATGATTTTGTTAATAGAAATTTAAATGAAAAAGCAACTATTTTGCAATCATTTAATAGATATGTTATTGCCGTTAGAAAAACCTTTAATATTAATAAAACTATTCACAATACTAAAATTCCTAATGTATGCAAATACTATAATAAATTTATTTATTGGATTGGGAAAAAGTTTAGAGGGGTTGCTACAAAAAATTTAAAATTTTATATAGGTTGGTTTAATAATTTTGCATTAGAATAAAGAATAAAAAAACTTTATCAACATTTATCTAAAAAAGAAGCATATACGCCTATTTTTAAGCATATATGCTCCCTATTAAGATAATCTCATTTTGAAATCATCATATCCAAATTCTTTAATTATTTTTATATTCTTTTCTAAATCACATACTGCAATAGCTGGAAGTTTCATACCATTAAAAGTATTGTTTTTAACCATACTATATATAGCCATATCAGTAAATACTAATCTGTCCCCTTCCTTTAATGGTTCATTAAAGGAATAATCTCCTATAATATCACCAGCTAAACAAGTTGGTCCTCCAAATCTATATGTATATGGTAGTACATTTGCCTCTTCACTGCCATTTATATTAGGTCTATAAGGCATTTCTAACACATCTGGCATATGGCAGGCTGCAGATGTATCTAATATTCCAATATTAATATTATTATGAATTATATCTAATACCTTTGTTACTAAAAAGCCTGTATTTAATGCTACTGCTTCGCCTGGTTCTAGATATACTTCTAAATTATATTTATTCTTAAAATACATAATACACTCTATAAGTGTTTCAATATCATAGTCTTCCCTTGTAATATGATGACCGCCACCAAAGTTAATCCACTTCATTTTCGAAAGGTATTTTCCAAACTTTTCATCAACTACTTTTATAGTTCTTTTCAATACATCAGAATTTTGCTCACACATAGTGTGAAAATGAAGTCCTTCTATACCTTCTAAATCTTGTCCACTAAAATTATCTACTGTGGTTCCAAGTCTAGAGCCTAAAGCACAGGGATTATACAATTCTGTTTCAACTTCAGCATATTCTGGATTAATTCTTATTCCAGGAGATATATGTTTCTTTGAATTAATAATTAAATCTTTATATTTATTCCATTCATTAAAGGAATTAAACACTATATGGTCACATATAGATGTTATTTCCTCCATATCTTCTTTTATATATGCAGGCATAAATACATGAACTTCTTTGCCCATTTCTTCATATCCTAGCTTTGCTTCAAATAAGCCGCTTGCTGTAGTTCCTGATAAATACTCCTTAATTAATGGGTAAACTGAAAACATTGAAAATGCTTTTTGTGCCAGTAAAATATGGCAACCTGTTCTATCCATTACAGACTTTAATATTTCTAGGTTCTTTTTAAGTAAGCTTTCATCAACTATATAGCACGGTGTAGGTAATTTGTTTATATCAAAATTCATTTTATTCCTCTATTCTACTAAGTCTGGATTAAAGCTTTCTTTCCAAGGAAGTCCAAACTTATTTAAAGCATCCATAAATGGATCTGGATCAAATTCTTCTACATTGTAAACACCTGGCTTTTGCCATTTACCTGTTAATACCATCATAGCGCCAATCATAGCTGGTACCCCTGTTGTATATGATATTGCTTGTGAACCAACTTCTTTATAGCATTCTTCATGGTCACATACATTGTATAAATAGTAATTCTTATCTTTTCCATCTTTTTTACCTTTAAATATACAACCAATGTTTGTTTTACCTTTAGTTCTTGGTCCAAGAGAAGCTGGATCTGGTAATACAGCTTTTAAAAATTGAAGTGGAACAATTTTTTTACCTTCAAAATCAATTGGTTCAATTGAAGTCATTCCAACATTTTCTAATACCTTTAAATGTGTTAAATATCTTTCAGAGAAAGTCATAAAGAATCTAATTCTTTTTATCCCTTTAATATTCAATGCTAAGGATTCAAGTTCTTCATGGTGAAGTAAGTACATGTCCTTTTCACCTATTTCGGGGAAATTATAAACTCTCTTTATTTCCATTGGTTTAGTTTCAACCCATTTTCCATCTTGTATGTAGCTACCATTTGCAGTTACTTCACGAATATTTATTTCAGGATTAAAATTTGTAGCAAATGGATATCCATGATCTCCTGCATTTGCATCTAATATATCAATTTCATTAATTTCATCAAATTCATGTTTTTGAGCATAAGCTGAAAATACCCCTGTAACTCCTGGATCAAAACCACTTCCAAGAACTGCAGTTATTCCTGCCTTTTCAAACTTCTCTCTGTATGCCCATTGCCATTTATATTCAAATTTTGCTGTATCTAATGGTTCATAATTCGCTGTATCTAAATAATGAGTTTTTGTTTCTAAGCATGCATCCATTATTGTTAAATCTTGATATGGAAGTGCCACATTTATAACAATATCTGGTTTAAAGTCATTTATTAAATCAACTAATTCAGAAACATTATCTGCATCTACTTTAGCAGTGCTTATTTTAGTCTTTCCACCATCTAATTTCTCCTTTAAGGCATCACATTTAGATTTTGTTCTACTTGCGATTAATATTTCTTCAAATACCTCAGAATTTTGACAACATTTATGAACTACAACGCTTGCAACTCCACCTGCTCCAATTATTAATGCTTTTCCCATTATTATTCCTCCTTATTTTCCATAAAATTTGTTATTCCACACTCTTTAGAAGCTTTTTAACGTAATTTGGTAATGCAAAAGCTCCTTTATGAACATCTATATTATAATAATCTGTTTCTAAATTAAATTCATTCCACTTTTCTTCCTTTATATCTAATAAAGGATCATATTTTTTTGAGGCAAATCCAAATAGCCAATGTCCTGAAGGGTACGTTGGTATATGAACTTGATACACTGTTGCTATATTAAATACAGAATGAATATTTTTATGAGCTCTTTGCATTGCTTTTGCATCATTTAAATAATAAGGACTTTCATGCTGATTAATTAATATTCCATCTTCCTTTAATGCATTGTAGCAATTACCATAAAACTCCTTTGTAAATAATCCTTCTCCAGGCCCAAAGGGATCTGTTGAATCTACAATTATTAAATCATATTCATCCTTTTTTGTTCTAACATACTTTAAACCATCTTCATAAAAAATATGAACTCTTTTATCATCTAATTTACAAGCTGTTTGTGTAAAATATTCTTTGCAAATATCAACTACAGCTTTATCTATTTCTACCATGTCAATTTGTTTAATTGAATCATATCTTGTAAGTTCCCTTATAGTGCCACCATCTCCTGCACCTATTACTAGAACCTTCTCTATGTTAGGATTAACTGCCATAGGAACATGAGTTATCATTTCATGATAAATAAATTCATCTTTTTCTGTGGTCATTAAATATCCATCAAGTACAAGAATCCTTCCAAATTCTTTAGTTTCTAGAATATCTATACGTTGAAAATCTCCTTTTGTATTTACAATCTGTTTTTCAACTTTAATTGAGAATCGAACATTTTTTGTATGCTCTTCTGTATACCAAAGCTCCATGTTACTCCTCCTCAACAATATTAATATTTTCGATTTTCATATCTTGGGTTCCAGTCATTAAACACCCTTTATCTTTAGCATAATTTATATAATTTAAAATTTCTTTAGTTATTAATTCTCCTGGAGCTAAAATTGGAATTCCAGGTGGGTAGCACATTACAAATTCACCACACACTTTTCCTACACTTTCATTTAATGGAACTGATCTTTTATTTCCATAAAAGGCTTTTTGTGGTGGGATAACAACTACTGGATTAATATACTCGTGATCAAACATACCAGCTTTATCACCTGAATGTAATCTTTTTATTTCTGAAAGAGCTGAAATTAATCTTTCTATTTCTAAATTTCTGTCTCCTCCTGAAATTATAGCAAGAATGTTTCCTAAATCACCAAATTCTATTTGTATATCATATTCATCTCTTAAATAATCATATACTTCTATACCAGCTAATCCTATTTCTCTTGTGTAGATAGATAATTTAGTTTTATCGAAATTAAAAACTTCATCACCATCTATAATATCCTCTCCATAAGCATAGTAGCCACCTATTTTATTTATTTCATTTCTTGCATAATTTGCAAAATCTAAAGTCTTTTTTATTAATTCTTTACCGTTTAAGCTTAGATTTTTTCTTGCTATATCTAAGGAAGACATTAATAAATATGAACCACTAGTTGTTTGGGTTAAATTTAATACTTGTCTTACATAATCTGCATTAACAGATTTACTACATAAAAGTATTGAGCTTTGTGTTAAAGAGCCACCTGTTTTATGCATGCTAACAGCTGCCATATCTGCTCCTGCATCCATTGCTGAAATAGGTAGATTTTCTCCAAAATAAAAATGAGTTCCATGAGCTTCATCTACTAAAACAAGCATATTATTTTCATGAGCTATTTTTACTATTTCTTTTAAATTTGAACATATTCCATAATATGTAGGATTATTTACCATTATTGCTTTTGCATCTGGATTTTCCTTTATTGCTTTTTTCACTTCATTTATAGACATACCTAAAGGTATTCCAAGCTTTTTATTTGTTCCTGGATTTATATAAATAGGAATAGCCCCACATATTACAAGGGCATTTATTGCACTTCTATGTACATTTCTTGGCATAATTATTTTTTCACCAGTCTTACAAGTTGACATTATCATTCCTTGAACTGCTGCTGTGGTTCCATTAACAATAAAAAAGCTTTCATTAGCATGAAAGGCTTCTGCAGCTAAATCTTGTGCTTCCTTTATTACTGAAGTAGGATGGCAAAGATTGTCCAATGGTTTCATAGAATTAACATCCAGCTTTAAACAATCCTCACCTAAAAAATATTTTAGCTCTTTATTTCCTCTTCCACCTTTATGACCTGGAACATCAAAATGAACAAGTCTATTATCTCTTACTTCTTCTAAAGCTTTATGAATAGGTGTATCCATTTGATTTAATTCTTTCAATTTTTAATCTCCTTACTAATAAATATTCATTCCACTAAAAATTTCTATCATTTCTTTACGTAGATTGTCCGAGATTTGAAGTCTTTGTTTTGGTGGTAATTCGTATACATCAGTATTAAATAAATAATTTTTTAGTTCGATTTCTTTTATTAACATTTTTGTATGATAAATATTAGATTGATATACATTCACATCAATAGCATCATATTTTTGTAGAGTTTTTTCATCAATGTAATTTTGGATTGATGTTATATCATGATCTATAAAACACTTCTTCCCTGTTACATCTCTTGTAAATCCCCTTACTCTATAATCAATTGTAATTATATCTGAGTCAAAACTTTCTATTAAGTAATCAAGTACATTTAATGGAGATACCTCTCCACAAGTTGAAACATCAATATCAACTCTAAAGGTTGATATTGCATTTTCAGGATGTGATTCTGGAAAAGTATGAACGGTTAAATGGCTTTTATCTAAATGAGCATGAATTGTATCTCTACTTGCATGCTTACCTTGATTACAAGATTCATCTATATATTCTTCATTTAATCTCTCATCTGCTATTAGTATATTAACTGATGCACCTTGTGGTTCATAATCCTGTTTTGATATGTTTAATATATGTGCACCAATTCTGTTTGTAACTTCACATAATATTGCAGTTAATCTTTCGGAATTATATTGTTCATCTATATATTTTATATAATCCTTTTGTTCTCTTTCACTTTTTGCATAGCATACATCATAAATACTAAAGCTAAGTGTTTTTGTTAAATTGTTATAACCGTATAATTTTAGCTTTTCTCCCATCCTAATCACTACCTTTCGTTATGGCAACAGTACTTTCTTTCATTTATAATAAATATAGGTAATAAATTCTATTAAAAATTTACTAATACTAAACTTTTAATATAGTATTAGTATTTTTTATTTGCGATATATATAATACCACATATAGCAATTAAATACAATAATCTATTTTGTTAGAATTTTGTATAATTTATCTTATTCATTGTAAATTAAAATGATTATGTTCTTAATATATTGCAAAATTAAAAAGTACATGCAGAATGAACTGCAGATAAGTAATCAATGCAGGTATTCTGTATGTACTTAAAATATATATTTATTTTTCTTCAATAAGTTCATTTAGTTTTTTTATAGCCTCTTTTATTCCCCCCACCTCATCAATTATCCCTTCTTCTATTGTTTCCTTTCCAATTAATATTGTTCCAATATCCTTTGTTAATACGCCAGTTTCTGACATTAACTCTTCTAATCTTTCCTTGCTTATTTTGCAATGATCTGTAATAAAATCTGTTATTCTATCTTGAATTTTTTTGAAATAATCAAAAGTTTGTGAAGCACCAATTACTGTTCCACTCATTCTAATTGGATGTATTATCATAGTACCTGTTGGAACTATAAATGAATAATCTGTACAAGTAGCAAGTGGAACTCCAATAGAATGACTTCCTCCAAGAACAAGTGAAACCGTTGGCTTATTTAAAGATGCCACCATTTCTGCAATTGCCAATCCACTTTCTACGTCTCCGCCAACAGTGTTTAGTATTAACAAAATGCCTTTTACATTTTCATTTTGTTCCATTGATACTAATAAAGGAATTAAGTGTTCGTATTTTGTTGTTTTAGTTTGAGGATTTGACACCATATGACCTTCAATTTCACCTATTATTGGTACCACTTGTATTTTCTCTTTTGGCGAAATTATTGCTGTATTACCAAATTCCTTAACATTATTAATTTCATCTTCTTTTTCATTATTTTTTTCCATAAAAAAACCTCCAAAAAAATATTATCACTATAATATTTTTTACTAGAGGTTTTTTTTTATACCTTATAAACTGAAGGCCTTATGTAATGCATTAATACCTTCATTAAGATTATCTGTATATATTAAACACCATATAGTCATATGAGAATCAGCAGTTTGTAACACTTCAATATTATTGCTATTTAATGCATTATATATTTTAGCCATTACACCTGGAACTCCTCTCATTCCTGATCCCACAAGAGCTACTTGGCTACAATTTTCTTTTATCTTATATTTAATTTTAAGTTCATTAAATATATTTTCTAATTTTTCTTTTGCATCCTTTGGAATTGTAAAAATAAGCTTGCTAGGAAATATATTTATTAAATCTAAGCTTATTTTATTTTTTGCAATTTCCTGAAGGATATTATTATATTCATTATTGTCTAAGTTATCTGTTTTCTTAACTATTACCTGTATTCTATTATCAGCACTTGTAATACTTGTAACTAATCTTTTATTATTAACATCACCAATATTGTTTATTATTGTACCTTCATGATTATTCATAGTATTTTTTATATATACAGGAATGTTATTTGCTTTTGCAATTTCTATTGCCTTAGGATGAATAACCTTAGCTCCTTGATCTGCTAATTGAAACACTTCATCATAATTTAATACCTTAATTACAGAGGCATCATGAACTATTCTAGGATCTGCTGTCATAATACCATCTACATCTGTATAAATCTCTATTCTTTTAGCTTTTATCATAGCACCTACTATAGCTGCTGAAGTGTCACTACCACCTCTACCTAAAGTTGTTAAGAAACCGTTACTTGTAGAACCTTGAAATCCTGTAATTACCGGAATCTTTCCTTCTTTAATAACATTAATTATGTTTTCACCATTAACATCAACTAATGAGGCATTAGTAAAATTATTATCTGTTATTATTCCTGCTTGACCTCCTGTAAGAGGTATTGCTTCTATTCCTTCATTTAATAATTCACTACATAAAACTACAGAACTTATTATCTCTCCACAGCACATTAAAAGGTCAATACCTTGTTTATTTACTAAAGCCATTTTAGAATCTACTAAGGAAAGTAGAGTATCTGTAGCATAGGGTTCTCCTTTTCTTCCCATGGCTGAAACAACTATTACTGGAATTTCTCCATTATTTTTAGCTATTTTTATTTTTTCTATTACTTTTTTTCTTTTTTCTTTTGTACTTACTGAGGTACCACCATATTTTTGTACTACTATATTTAACATATCCACCTCTATTAAAACTCAGTTTTCTTTATATTTTCTTCATCAGCATCTAAAATAATAGTTTTAGACCCAATTTTCTTAACACATTCCCATGGAATTTCTAAAAACTCTCTTGTGCTACTAAATAAACCAAGTTTGCTTTTTCCTAAGTTAATTACTAAATATTTTATATTTCCTTCACTATCAATTACTAAATCATTGTTTTCTAAATAATTGTACTTTTCTCCGTCATTAATATTAATTAATTCATACCCAGATATTTCACTTAATAATCTTGTATCATCACTACTCATTTAAAATTCCCCTTCCTCTACATAATTAATATGCATATTAAGGGTTTTTTATTCAGCTAAAATAGTACACTATTTAATTTTTCATAATTAATATTTTTACCAACATAGGATGAATTAATTATACCCTTACCGAAGGTTTCCTCTAATACTATATTAATTTCATCTAAAGTAATATTATTTATTTTATCTATTACTTCTTTTTCTCTATAGATTTTATTTCTAAATAATATTGTTTTGGCATTACTAAACATTTTTGAACTAGTACTTTCTCTTCCTAGTATATAGCTTCCTTTAATCTTTTCCTTTGCCATTTTAAGCTCTTCTTCAGATATTTTATTTTTAGAAAATTTTTTAACTTCTCTACTTATTACTTGAAGAGCTTCTTCGCCATAATTCTTGCCAAGACCTGCATATATATTAATTAACCCACTTCCTTCAAAATTTTGAGGATAACAGTAAATCGTATAGCAAAGTCCTAGTTCCTCTCTAACCTTTTGGAATAGAATTGAGGAAGCCCCCCCTCCTAAAATGTTGCATAATAAAGCTAAGGAATAAGTTCTTTCATCCTCAGAAGGTAATCCCTTAAGTCCTAATGATATATGAAGCTGTTCTATATTTTTTTCTACTACTCCACTATCAGGTATAATTTCCACTTTCTCATATTTAGGACTATATTTTTCATTACAATTCCAATTAGAAAAATATTTATTTACTAGTTCTTCAAGTTCATTTTCATCAAATTTTCCACATACTGATATTACAGAATTATAAGGTGTGTATTTTTCACTTATATATTTTTTTAATTCTTCTCTTGTAAATGAACTAACTTTTTCAATAGTTCCTAATATTGGAGCTCCCAATGAATGATCTCCATAACTAACTTTAGAATTTAAATCGTAAAGAACATCTTCTGGTGTATCATCACTCATATTAATTTCTTCAATAACAACTTTTTTTTCTTTTTCTAGTTCTTCTTCACTAAAAGTTGAATTAAACATCATATCAGACAATACTTCTAATGATAAATCCAAATGAGTATATAATGTTTTTGTATAATAGCATGTAACTTCTTTACTTGTGTAAGCATTAATTTGTCCACCCACATTTTCAATTACTTCTGCAATTTCTTTAGAACTTCGTTTTTCTGTTCCTTTAAACATCATATGTTCTATAAAATGAGAAATACCGTTTAATTCCTCAGATTCATTTCTAGACCCATTTTTAATCATTATTCCTACACTAACAGAATTTACCCATTCATTTTTTTCAGTTACCACTTTAAGACCATTTTTAAGTGTATATAATTTATACATAATTTCTCCTTATAACAAAAATCACGAATTTCCTCAAAATTAGTTTAAGAAATTCGTGGATTTGTATTCATAGTAATTGTTTTAAATTCTATCTAGTTTTCTTCTTTTTCTTCCTTATCTATTAAAGCATCTTTTCTTGAAAGATTAATTCTACCTTGGCTATCAATTTCAGTTACCTTTACTAAAATCTCATCTCCAACAGAAACAACATCTTCAACTTTATTTACTCTATTTTTGTCTAGCTTAGAAATATGAACTAAACCTTCTTTATTTGGAAGAACTTCAACAAAAGCACCAAAATTAGTTATTTTGGTAACTTTACCTAGATAAACTTCTCCAGCTTTAACATCTTTTGTTAATCCTTCTATAATTTTTATTGCTTCATTAACTCCATTATGATCTGCTGAAGAAACAAATACAGTTCCATCATCTTTAATATCAATTTTAACACCAGTGTCAGCAATTATTTTATTAATTACTTTTCCACCAGCCCCAATAACTTCTCTTATTTTTTCAGGATCAATATTAATTATTTCAGTTTTTGGAGCATATACTGAAACATCTTTTCTGCTTTCAGGGATACATTTATTTATTTTATCTATAATCATAACCCTTGCTTTTCTTGCATCTCTTATTGCATTCTCTATTATACTAAAGCTCATACCTTTAATTTTTGTATCCACTTGGATTGAAGTAATTCCTTCTGTAGTACCAGCTACTTTAAAATCCATGTCTCCAAAGAAATCTTCTATACCTTGAATATCAGTTATTACTGCTTCTTCTTTTAAATCCTTTGAAGTAATAAGTCCCATAGCAATACCAGCTGCTGGTCTTTTTATTGGTACTCCTGCATCTAATAAAGCTAATGTTGAACCACAAACAGATGCTTGTGATGTTGATCCATTTGAGCTTAAGACTTCTGAAACTAATCTAATAGTATATGGGAATTCTTCTTCTGAAGGTATTAATGGTTCTAAAGCTCTTTCTGCTAAAGCTCCATGCCCTATTTCTCTTCTACCTGGTCCTCTTAATGGTTTTACTTCTCCAACACTGTATCCTGGGAAGTTGTAATGATGCATATATCTCTTTGTTTCTGCTTCATCAATTCCATCAAGAACTTGTATTTCACTTACTGATCCTAATGTTGCTACTGTCATTACTTGTGTTAATCCTCTTGTAAATAATCCAGTACCATGTGTTCTTGGTAATATTCCTACTTCACAACTAATAGGTCTTACTTCATCAAAGGCTCTTCCATCAGGTCTTCTTTTTTCATTAAGAAGCATATTTCTAACAATTTCTTTTTGAGTGCTATACAATACTTCCTTAATATCTCCTTCTTTGCCTTCAAATCTTTCAGCAAACTCTTCATTTACTTTTGAAGTAACTTCATCAACTGCTGCATTTCTTTCATCTTTATCAGTTATATACATTGCTTCTTTAAGCATATCAAATGAAAAACTTCTAACAGCTTCCTCTACTTCTGGATCAACTGTATATAATACAGGTTCATCTTTCTTCTTACCAAATTTAGCCATAGCTTCTTCTTGGAATTTAATTATGTCTTGACATTGTTCAAATCCAAATTTTATAGCTTCAATCATTGTATCTTCTGGAATTTCATCCCCACCTGCTTCTATCATCATTACTCTTTCAGATGTAGAACATACTGTTAGATGTAAAGTGGTCTTTTCTCTTTCTTCAGCATTTGGGTTAACAACAAACTTTCCATCTACAATTCCTATTTGAACTGCTGCAACTGGAATAGTATATGGTATGCTTGATAAACATAATGCCATTGAGGCAGCATTAATTGCTAATATTTCTGGCAAATTATCTTTTTCAACTGATACAACAGTTGTTACAACTTGAACATCATTTCTATATCCTTTTGGGAATAACGGTCTTATTGTTCTGTCAACTGCTCTTCCATTTAATATAGCTTTTTCTGTAGGTCTTCCTTCTCTCTTAATAAATCCACCTGGTATTTTACCAACTGAATACAATCTTTCTTCATATTCAACACTTAGCGGAAAAAAATCTATCCCTTCTCTTGGATTTTCGGATGCATTAACATTTGTTAGTATTACTGTATCTCCATAGCTCATAAAAATGGCAGCATTTGATAACATACCTACTTTGCCAAATTCTACTTTCATTTCTCTACCGGCAATAGGTGTACTTAATACGTTGCTCATTATATGACCTCCCTTCATTTTTATAATTTTATAGTTATAATTCTATAATATTTTCAAAATAATAGAGCGGATTAATCCGCTCTATATTATCTTCTTAATCCTAATTTTTTAATAATAGCTCTGTATCTTTCAACATCTTGATCTTGTAAATAGTTTAAAAGACCTCTTCTTTGACCAACCATCATTAAAAGACCTCTTCTTGAGTGATGATCTTTTTTATGAACCTTTAAATGTTCAGTTAATTGGTTGATTCTTTCTGTTAATAAAGCAATTTGAACTTCTGGAGAACCTGTATCTCCTTCGTTTCTACCAAATTCCTTAATAATTTCTAACTTTTTTGCCTTATCCATTATTTGCACCTCCAAGTAATTATCCCCATAGTTCCAAGTAATAAGCTGGCATTCTTATAACATAGCACTAGGTTCTCTAAAAATTATAACAAAATATATTATAAATGTAAATATGTTTTTTCTTCAGCTACTTTTTTGTCTCTTTTTAGCTGTTCTTTTAATTTATCAAGAGAATCAAATTTTTTTTCATAACGTAAGAATTCAACAAAATATAATTTAATTTCACATCCATATATATTATCATTAAAATCTAATATATTTGTTTCTACTGTAATTTTATTTCCATTAAAAGTTGGATTATAACCAATATTGGTAATACCTTTATATATTTTATTATTAACCAATACATTAGTATAATATACACCATTCCTAGGAATAATAAATTTTTCATCATATTCTATGTTAGCAGTTGGAAAGCCAAGTTTTATACCATTTTGCTTTCCATGAATTACTTTGCCTGAGATTTCATAAGGTCTTCCTAAAAGAATATTTCCTTCTTCTATATTACCTTTTAAAATTTCTTCTCGTATTCTAGTGCTACTTACTATTTTATCCTTATACATATATGGTGGTAATATATATAACTCATAGTTTTTCTTATTACATATTTCTTGTAATAAAGAAGTGTCTCCAGAATTCTTATATCCAAATTTGTAATTAAAGCCAACTATAAATCCCTTTATATTAAATATATCACTTAAGAAATCAATAAATTCTTCTGGGGAATATTTCATAAACTCTTTACTGAATTTTTGAAAATATACTTTATCTATTCCTTCTTTTTTAAGCACTTCGATTTTTGTTTTGTTATCCATTAACAATTTAGGCTTATCACCTATTTTTATAATGTCTCTTGGATGATTTGAAAAAGTATATACAACACTTATTGCTTTATTTTTTTTTGCTAATTGGTAAACTTTATGCACCAAAGATAAATGTCCTTTATGTATACCATCAAAACTTCCTAATGCTATATAGCATAATGAATCCTCATAAGTATAACTTTTTTCATCTTCTACAATCATTTTAAAACCCCTATACAACTAACAATTTTTCTATTTTAAAGCCTTCTCCATCCTTTTTTCCAAGTCCAATAAAATTATTTTTTTCATCATAGACTCTATATAAAGCATCATTTACCACTTCTACATTAGTTAATCTTTTGTCATAGACCTTAACGCCGTTAATTAATAATTTTGAAAATCCTTTATTAATATGTAGCTTGGGATAGCTTTTTAACGCTTTCTCAATAGGAATTAAATAATCTGTAATATTTTCCTGAGTTAGGTCATTAATATTAATACTATCTTCCTCTTTAAAAGAAGCTGTTACTGTTCGCCTTAATTCAACAACAGTACCACCAACTTTTAAATTATCTCCTATATCTTTACATAAGCTTCGTATATATGTACCCTTTGAACAAGTTACTTCCATAGAAACATAAGGCAGTTCTATATTAATATTTTTTATATCAATTATATTTACCTTCCTGCCTTCTCTTTCTATTTCTATCCCTTGTCTAGCTAAATCATATAATCTAACTCCATTTTTTTTAAGAGCTGAATACATTGGTGGAATTTGCATATATTCACCTTTAAAATTACCAATTTCCTTCAAAATCATCTCTGAGTTTAAACTAGAAATATCTTTTTCCGAAATAATTTCTCCTTCTAAATCGTAAGTTGTAGTTTCAATTCCTAGCTTAAATTTTACATAATAGCTTTTATCAGAGCTCATAATGTAATCAATAATTTTTGTGCCCTTTCCAATACATATAGGTAATACCCCGGATGCCTCTGGATCCAAAGTACCAGTATGTCCTACTTTCTTTGTATTAGCAATTTTTTTAACTATTCTTACTACATCAAAGGAGGTCATTCCTTTATTTTTAAATATATTTATTACACCATTCATATTAAATCTCTTTTTCTATTTCATTTATAATTTTCTCTTTTGCTTCCTCTAGAGAATTATTAGTTAATTTAAGTCCAGCTGCCTTTATATGGCCGCCTCCTCCAAGTGCTTCCGCAATTCTTCTTACATCAACCTTATTTTTTGAACGTAAACTTCCTTTAACTCCATCATCTACCTCTTTAAGGACTACAGCTACTTCCACCCCTTTAATGCTTAAAGCTAAAGAAATAATATCTGAAGTATCAACATTAGCAAGATTATAGCGTCCTAATACTTCTTTTGATAAGCCTATATAAGATACTTTATTCTCTAAAAATAATTCTAATGAACTTAATGCTTCTCCTATAAGCTTTATTTTATTAAAGGATCTATTATCAAAAAGATTACTATGAATAGCCGAATTATTAACTCCAATATTTATTAATTCTCCAACTATTTTATGAGTTCTTTCTGTTACATTTGAATGTCTAAAAGATCCTGTATCTGTAATAATACCTGTATATATACAGCTGCATATTTCAATAGATTCTTTATTATTTTTTTGCAAATTAATGTTAAGTTCTTTTATTAATAAGTACACTAATTCACAAGTTGCTGAAGAATCTGATTCAACATAATTTATATCACCATAGTGTTCATTAGATATATGATGATCAATAGTAATTAATAAGTTTTTATAATTATCTAAATCAGCACAAACTCTATCATAATTACCACAATCTAAAACTATAACTAAATCAGTATTTGGCAAAGGCTCATTTGTATTACCATCAATTTCATCAGCTAATGGCAGGAAAGAGAGGTTATCTTGAATAACTTCTCTTGAAATAACATATGAATCTTTTCCTATTGATCTTAATGCATTTAATAATCCTAATACACTTCCAGTAGCATCCCCATCTGGTGATGTATGAAAGGTAATTCCTATTTTATTAGCTTTTAATATTATTTTTGCAATTTCATTCAAACTCATGCTATTTGTTTCCTTTTGTTTTTTGAATTAATTCATCTATATGCATTCCATAATCAATAGAATCATCAAGTTCAAATATTATTTGAGGACTTTGCCTTAAGTTAATTCTTCTGGCAATTTCTTTTCTAATAAAACCTGCAGCATTTTTTAAAGCTTCAAAGTTACTATTTTTTTCTTCTTCATCTTTAGAAAAAATACTTACATATACTTTTGCATAACTTAAGTCCTTTGTAACTTTTACTGCAGTTACTGAAATCATAGCTGTAAGTCTAGGATCTTTAATTTCTTCTCTTATTAAAGCACTTATTTCTTTTTTTACTTCCTCATTTATTCTTCCGCCTCTGTAGTTTGGCATCTCAATCACCTCTTAAAGCTCTTTTCTTTCAACAGCTTCCATTTTATAAGCTTCTATAATATCTCCTGCTTTTAAGTCATTAAACTTTTCAACACTTAAACCACATTCATATCCTGAAGCAACTTCTTTTACGTCATCTTTAAATCTCTTAAGAGAAGCTAATACACTTTCAAATACTACTACTCCTTCTCTTATGACTCTAATATCAGAATTTCTAACAAGCTTTCCGTCTAAAACATAACATCCAGCAATTGTTCCAACATTTGATATTTTATATGTTTCACGAACTTCTGCTTTTCCAAGCACAACTTCTTTATAATCAGGATCTAACATACCAATCATAGCTGATTTTACATCCTCTATTGCATCGTATATAATTCTGTAGGTTTTTATTTCAACTCCATCTCTATCTGCTGCCTGAATTGCATTTGAATCCGGTCTTACATTAAATCCAATAATTATAGCATTTGATGCAACAGCTAATGTTGTATCAGTTTCAGTAATTGCACCAACAGCTCCATGGATTACTCTTACCTTTACATCATCAGTAGATAATTTTTCTAAGGATTGTCTTATTGCTTCAATAGAACCTTGTACGTCTGCTTTTACTATAACAGCTAATTCTTTAACTGTTCCTTCTTTTATTTGATTATATAAATCTTCTAAAGAAACCTTGTGTGATGCTTTTATTGTTTCATCTTTAATAGCTTCTTTTCTAGATTCCGCCATACTTCTTGCTGTTTTCTCATCTTTAACTTGGTTAAATCTGTCTCCAGCAGCTGGTACTTCAGAAAGTCCTAGTATTTCAACTGGTATTGAAGGTCCTGCCATTTTTATTTTCTTACCTTCATCATCAAACATAGCTCTTATTCTACCATAAGTTGATCCAACTAAAATTGAATCTCCAACATGTAATGTACCATTTTGAACTAATAATGATGCAACAGCACCTCTACCTTTATCAAGCTTTGCTTCAATTACAGTTCCGTTAGCTTTTCTGTTTGGATTAGCTTTAAGTTCAAGCATTTCAGCTGTTAATAACACCATTTCTAATAATTGGTCAATATTTTTACCGGCCTTAGCTGAAACAGGAACACATATAGTATCTCCACCCCAGTCTTCTGAAACCAATCCATACTCAGTTAATTCTTGCTTAACTTTATCAATGTTTGCATTTGGTCTATCAATTTTGTTTATAGCTACTACTATTGGTACATTAGCAGCCTTACAGTGATTTATTGCTTCTTTAGTTTGAGGCATTATTCCATCATCTGCTGCAACAACTAAAATAACTATATCTGTTATTTGTGCTCCTCTAGCTCTCATTGCTGTAAAAGCTTCATGTCCTGGAGTATCTAAAAATGTAATTTGTTCTCCATTTATTGAAACAGTATAAGCACCTATATGTTGAGTAATCCCACCTGCTTCTGTTGTTGTAACTTTTGATTTTCTTATTGCATCAAGTAATGAAGTTTTACCATGGTCTACATGACCCATAACTGTAATAATTGGAGGTCTTTTTACTAAATTCTTTTCGTCCTCTTCAACTTCTTCAAGAGTTTCAAGCTCATCTGACTTGACTTTCTTTTCGTATAATATTTCAAATTTTTCACATACTTTTGCTGCAGTATCAAAGTCTATTTCAGCATTTACAGCTGCCATTACCCCTGATAACATAAGTGTTTTAATTACTTCAGCATAAGGTTTATTAAGCATATCTGATAATTCTTTTACAGTAATAGTTTCACCGATTTCTAAAATAGTATTCTCAGCAAACTCTTGTTCCGCTCTAACTCTTTCTTCTTCAATTTGCTTTTTAGTTTTTTTCTTTTTTCTATTCCCCTTATTAACTTCTTCTTGTAATATTTCTTCATATTCTTCAACAATGTCATGTTTATCATCAGTTTCGCTACTTGTTGATGCCTCTGCTGTAGAAGTAGAACTTTTACCTAAAACCAATTCCTTAATTAATTCTGCATCCTCATCTTCTATTACACTCATATGATTTTTTACTTCTACATTAAATTCTTCAAATAATAATGTAATTAATTCCTTTGAACTTATATTTATTTCCTTAGCTAATTCATATACTCTGATTTTTGACATACAGTCACCTCCGCTTAATTTAACCCATAGACTTCTCCTCCATATAAATAGATAATAATTTATCACTCATATTTTTATCTAAAACACCTAGAATTTTCACTTCAAGTCTTCCAATTGAATCTCCTAAATCTTCTTTTGAGAAATCTTTTATATATGGTATTTTATATCTTTCACAATGTTTTATAAATTTTTTTATTGTTGATTCTGATGCATCTTGACTTAGAATAAATAAGTAAATATCTTTTTTATTTCTTCCTTCATCACATTTACTATATCCTTCAAGTAAATTCCCTGATCTTTTTACTAATCCTAAAAAATTAAAAAATCTATTCATTTTCAATTTCATCCTTTAAAGAATTAAATATTATATCATCAATATTTACCTCAAGATTTCTACTTAATCTTTTGCTTTTAAATGCTTTTTCTAAACATGAAGTATCTTTGCAAATATATGCACCTCTACCTGCTTTTTTACCAGTTAAGTCAATTGAAACTTCACCTTCAGGACTTCTAACAATTCTAATTAATTCTTTCTTAGGCTTCATTTCCATACAACCAGTGCACATTCTTAATGGAATTTTCTTAACCTTCATAAATACACCTCAAAATTGTAATTATTCTTCTACTTCTTTATTTTCTTTAGATGTTTCTACTTGTGATTCACTTTTTATGTCTATTTTCCATCCAGTTAATTTTGCAGCCAATCTAACATTTTGCCCTTCTTTTCCAATAGCTAATGATAATTGATTATCTTCAACTATTACCCTTGCACTTTTATCTTCTTCTGAAACTTCAACACTAATAACCTTAGCAGGACTTAATGAATTTGCAATATATTCTACTGGATCCTTGCTATACTTTATTATATCAATTTTTTCATTTTTTAGCTCATCAACAATATTTTGAACTCTTGTTCCTTTTGGACCAACACAAGCGCCCATCGCATCAACTGCTTCATCATTTGAATAAACTGCAATTTTACTTCTTGAACCAGCTTCTCTTGAAATACTTTTTATTTCAACAACACCAGTATAAATCTCTGGTACCTCTAATTCAAATAATCTTTTTACTAATCCTGGATGTGTTCTTGAAACATGTACTTGAGCACCCTTTGATCCATTTTTAACTTCAACAATATATAATTTTAATTTTTCATTGAATTTATATTCTTCACCTGGTATTTGCTCATTAGGAATAATAATTCCTTCAATTTTACCTAAGTTAACAAAAACCATTCCCTTGTCTTTTCTAAGAACTGTTCCTGTAATTATGTCATATTCTTTTTCTTTATATTCGCTATATACAATGTCTCTTTCAGCTTCTTTAATTCTTTGAGTTACTACTTGCTTTGCAAGCTGTGCTGCAACTCTACCAAAATTTCTTGGTGTAACTTCTAAATCTACTATATCATCAACTTCATATTTTGGGCTAATTTCTTTTGCTTCTTCTAATGAAATTTCTGTAACATCATCATAAACTTCGTCACAAACAACCTTTTGTGCAAATACCTTTATTTCCCCATTTTCTCTGTTAATATTTACTCTAACATTTTGTGCTGAAGTATGCGGGTTAGCATAATTTTTCTTATATGCAGCAACCATTGCATCTTCAATTGTAGTAAAAATTAATTCTTCACTAATTCCTTTCTCTTTTACTATTTCTTTTAGAGCACCTATAAACTCTTCGTTCATTTTTATATCCTCCTATTTATATTTCCCCTTCTATATTTGCGGCTTTAATATTTTCTTTATTAATTTCAACTAAAGTATTCTCTTCAACAAATATTGATGTTTCTGTTACCTTAGTTAATATACCTTTATATGTTTTTTTACCATTTAAGGCTTTATTTAGTTTTACTAATACCTTTTGTCCAATGGATTTATTGTAATGTTCTTCTTTATATAAGCCTCTATTAAGTCCTGGTGATGAAACTTCTAAATAATATGAATCTGAAATAAAATCCTGAATATCTAATTCATCACTTACTCTTCTAGACATTGCTTCACAGTCAGTAATTCCAATACCTTCTGGCTTATCTATATAAATTCTTAAAAAATTATCTCCATTTTCTTTTACATACTCTACGTGATATAAGTCATAACTCAACTCTTTTGCAATAGGAGTAGCTAATCTATTTACCTTTTCTATTAAAGTATCATTATTCATTTTATACCTCCTTTTCAATATTCAATTTTATTATTTACAAATGATGTCTTTTTTATTTTGGTTAATCAAAAACGCAACTAATTTTAATGTAGTTGCGCTTACAAAATATAAAGAGCGGGATCACCCACTCTTGTGCATTCATATCTAAGACTAATCATCTATATTATATTAGCATATATCAAGCTTTATTACAAGAAGAATTTTAATGTTACATTTTAACCTATAAATTAAGCTAAAATAATGATAATTGATTTGTTTCAGACATCCCTTCCAAACAACCATGATTATCTAAAGTTTCAATAATTGCTTTTCCGATTTTAGCTCTCATTCTTAAATCTTCTTTAGAAATAAATTCCCCATTTTCTCTAGCCTTAACAATGGATTTTGCAGCATTATCTCCAACCCCTTGAAGTGCATTTATTGGTGGTCTTAGAGCTCCGTCTTCAATAATAAATTTAGTTGCTTCAGATTTATATAAATCAACCTTTAAGAATTTAAAGCCTCTTTTATATAACTCAAAAGACATTTCAAGAGCTGTAATTAACCCTTTATCCTTAACTGTTGCACTATTTCCAAGATCATACAATTCATGTAATTTAGCATATACAACATTTTCTCCTTTGCATATTAAATCAGCATCAAAGTCATCAGCACGTACAGTAAAATATGTTGCATAATATGCAAGAGGATAATACACCTTATAGTATGCAATTCTTACAGCCATCATAACATAAGCAACTGCATGACCTTTAGGAAACATATATTTTATTTTTTTACAAGATTCTATATACCATTCAGGTACGTTGTTTTCTCTCATAGCAGCTTCATATTCTTCTGTCAACCCTTTTCCTTTTCTTACCTTTTCCATAATGGTAAATGCAAGTTTTGGTTTAACTCCTTGATGCATTAAATAAACCATAATATCATCTCTTGTTGCAATACAATCCTTTAAAGTAGTATAGCCTTCTTTAATATAATATTGAGCATTATTAAGCCATACATCAGTACCATGTGATAATCCTGATATTCTAACTAAATCTGCAAAACTCTTAGGCTGCGTATCAACAAGCATCCCTCTAACAAATTTAGTTCCAAACTCAGGTAATCCATAAGTTCCTACTTCACATTCTAATTCCTCTTTTGTAACACCTAAAGCATCAGGACTTGTAAATAAAGAAATTACTTTTTCATCATTTAATGGTATAGTTTTAGGATCCTTTCCTGTTAAATCCTGAAGCATTCTTAATACTGTAGGATCGTCATGTCCAAGTATATCAAGCTTTAAAAGTCTTCCTGAAATTGAGTGATAATCAAAATGTGTTGTTATTATATCTGAATTTGGATCATCTGCTGGATGTTGTATAGGACAAAAATTATAAATTTCATTATCTCTTGGAACAACCATTATTCCTCCCGGATGTTGTCCTGAAGTTCTTTTTATTCCAGTGCAGCCTATTGTTAGTCTTTCAATTTCTGCTGAAGAAACACGAATATTTCTTTCATCTAAATATTTTTTTACATAACCATAAGCAGTTTTTTCAGCTACAGTTCCTATTGTCCCAGCTTTAAAGGTATATCCTTCTCCAAATAAAACTTCAGTGTATTTATGTATTTCACCTTGGTTATCCCCTGAAAAGTTTAAGTCAATATCAGGTTCTTTATCTCCTTCAAAGCCTAAAAAAGTTTCAAATGGAATATCATGACCATCTTTAATATACTCAGCACCACATTTAGGACACTTTTTATCTGGTAAGTCCGCACCAGAACTTACAGAACCATCTGTGAAAAATTCTGAATTCTTGCATTTTGGACAAACGTAATGAGGAGGTAACCCATTAACCTCAGTAATGTCAGACATTGTTGCAACAAAAGAAGAACCAACTGATCCTCTTGATCCAACTAAATAACCGTCTGCCAAAGATTTAGCAACTAATTTTTGAGCAATTAAATAAAGTACTGCATACCCATTATTTATAATAGAATTTAATTCTTTATCTAATCTTTTTTGAACTACCTCAGGTAATGGATCACCATAAATTGAATGAACCTTTTTCATTGTCATGTTTTTAATATCTTCCTCTGCACCGTCTATTTTAGGAGGATAAGTTTCATCAGGAATTGGCTTAATTACTTCGCAACTGTCAGCAATTAAATTAGTATTGGTAATTACAACTTCCTTTGCTACATCCTCTCCTAAATAAGAGAATTCCTTTAACATTTCATCAGTAGTTTTAAAATATAACGGCGGTTGATTATCAGAATCACTAAAGCCCTTTCCAGCCATTATAATACTTCTAAATATTTTATCCTGAGGCTCTAAAAAATGAACATCACCTGTTGCTACAGTTGGTTTATTGTATTTTTTACCTAAATCATAAATTTTTCTATTTATTTCTTTTAATTCCTCTTCATCTTTTACAATGCCTTTTTCTATCATAAACCCATTATTACCTAAAGGTTGAATTTCTAAATAATCATAAAAATCTACTATTTCTTTTAATTCTTCATCAGTTTTTCCTGCTAGTATAGCTTTATATAATTCACCAGCCTCACAGGCAGAACCAATTATTAGTCCCTCTCTCATTTCTTGCAATCTGCTTTTCTTGGTTCTTGGAACTTTAAAAAAGTTATCTAAATGAGCTTCTGATATTAATTTATAAAGATTTTTTAGGCCAGCCTGTGTTCTGGCTAAGATAATAATATGATAAGAAGGTTGCCTTCTTATATCAAAATTCTTTAAAAATTCCTCGTTTAATTTATGTAAATCATGAATATCTAATTCCTCTTCTAATTTTTCAAAACATTTTAATAATATATCACCAGTACATTTTGCATCATCTACAGCTCTATGGTGATTTTCAAGAGATATGCCTAAATGTTTAGCAACTATATTTAATTTAACTTTTTTTAATTCAGGATATAGAAATCTGGCTAAGGGTACTGTATCTAAAACAGAATAATCGTATTTTATGTTTAAGTCTCTGCAATTTTTCTTAATAAATGATGTATCAAAAGGTGCATTATGTGCAACCAATATAGAACCCTCACAAAACTTCATAAATTCAGGAAGCACTTCAGAAATAGTTCCCTGTCCTCTAACCATATCATCTGTTATACTTGTTAATTCTGTAATTCTATAAGGAACTCTCATTTCTGGATCTACAAATTTACTATAAGAATCAATTATTTCTCCATTTTTTATTTTTACAGCACCAATTTCAATTATTTTATCATTAATTGGAGAAAAACCTGTAGTTTCCAAGTCAAATACTACAAAGGTATCCTTTAAAGTATTTCCTCTTTCATTAATTACAACTGGAAGACCATTATCAACTAAATAACCTTCAACTCCATAAATTACCTTTATATCATTAGCTTTAGCAGCACTTTGTGCTTCAGGAAAAGCTTGTGCCACACCATGATCTGTTATAGCTATAGCTTTATGACCCCATTTTGCAGCTCTACCAATTAACTTACTAGCAGAAGTCATACCATCCATTGTGCTCATTGTTGTATGAAGATGAAGTTCTACTCTCTTTTCACTTGAACCGTCCATTCTTTCTATCTTTTTCATTTTAACTATATCTCTACCCATAATTACTACTTCTCTTGAATAATTATCATATATAGCTTCACCACGTACTTTACAATATAGACCTTTTTTTATTTCATCTAGTACCTCATCTTTTTCATTAGGCTTTAAAAAGCATTTTACTGCAATAGAACTTGTATAATCCGTTATGAAAAAAGTAAGTATTATTTTTCCGGTTTTAGTCTCTAGTATTTCAGTTTTAAATATTTCACCTATAACTGCTACATAACCAGAAGTTTCGTTAATTTCTTTTATTTCAGTTGCCTCTAAACTAATATTTCTTCCAAGAATAGTATTTTCACCTTTTGGTTCTCTTTTATATTTTTGCTTATTTTCATAGCCATTACTTTTTTCTTTAGGCTTTGGCTCTCCAATATTCTCCTTATGTACCGTCGTATTAGACAAGGCATCTTTAATAATTTTCTTTTCTTCTAGTATCTTTTCTTCAATATAGTTTTCATTAGCTAAAGATTCATCCCATTTAAATTCAATATTTACTTTAAGATTAAATAAATCTTCAATTTGTTCTTTAATAATATCGTCAATATGCTTTAACTTTAAATGATTAATTATGGCTTCTAAGTGATATTTTAAAATTATTTTATTTCCAACTATTTCTTTCTCTTTTGACATTAAAATACCCTTTGATAAAGGATGTTTTCTAACTACCTCCCCAATTATCTCCAGCCAGTATTTTGAAACTATATCTTGAATAGTTACATTTCTTGTTCTTATGTAGCATAATATATTAATTTCCACATCTATTTCCAAATTATCAATAATTGCTTTTTTAATTATTTCTTCTTCTTGGTCATTAATTGTTTCATTTGCTTTTATTATAACCTTTAGAATATTTGACTTTTTAAAAAATTGAAATCTAATAATTTCGACTTCTTTATCTAAAATTGATTCTTCCTTGTTAATTTCAGTTGTTACTTTTTTTAAAAATGCATTACTCAAAGAAAAATCTCCTCCTTGTTTACTTTAAAAATTGGGATATCTTAAGCTACATTGAAATAGCTTAAGATAATCCCATACTATAAAGATTCTATTTCTTTCATTAGTTCTTCAACTAATTCTTCTTCTTTTACCTTTTTTATTATTTGACCCTTTTTGAAAATAATTCCCACACCTTTTCCACCTGCAATACCAATATCTGCTTCTCTTGCTTCTCCAGGTCCATTAACTACGCAGCCCATTACTGCTACCTTAATATTTTTATTTACATTTTCAAGTCTTTTTTCAACTTCATTAGCTATTTTAATTAGATTTATCTCAGTCCTACCACAAGTTGGACATGATACAAACTCAAGTCCTTCTTCTCTAAGTCCTAATGCTTTTAAAATTTCTTTAGCAACTTTTATCTCTTCTATTGGATCGCTTGTTAATGATACTCTTATTGTATCACCAATTCCTTCAGCAAGAAGTGTTCCTATTCCTATACTTGATTTTATTGTTCCTTTAAATATTGTTCCAGACTCTGTAACTCCAAGATGAAGGGGATAATTGCATTTTTCACTTATTAATCTATAGGAATCTATCATCATTTTTACATTAGATGATTTTATAGATATTACTATATCATGAAAATCTTCCTCTTCTAAAATTTTAACATGCCTTAATGCACTGGAAACTAAAGCTTCTGGAGTTGGAGAACCGTACTCTTCAAGTAGATCTTTTTCTAATGATCCTGAATTCACACCAATTCTTATAGGTATTTTCTTTTCTTTTGCTTTAGCTACTACTTTTTTAATTTTTTCTTTATCTCCAATATTTCCCGGATTAATCCTTAAGGCTGATACACCATTTTCTATAGCACCCAAAGCTAATCTATAATCAAAATGTATGTCTGCTACAACAGGAATAGGAGATTTTTCTGTAATTTCTTTTAAAGCATCACAAGCCTTAACATCTGGCACAGCTACTCTAATTATCTCGCAACCTGCATTATATAACATTCTTATTTGATCTAAAGTATCTGATACATTTCTTGTATCAGTGTTTGTCATTGATTGTATAACAACAGGGGCATCTCCCCCTAACTTAACATTACCAACCATTATACTTCTAGTTTTTTTTCTATCCATTTTTCACTCCTAAAAACTTGCTGGGAATAATATGTCTTTTACTGTAACAACTACCATTAAAGCCATTAAACAAATAAAACCTATTCCATTAATTACTCCAACAACTTTTTCTGGCACCTTTCTTTTTGTAATCATTTCAATTAATAATAATACTGACCATCCTCCATCTAACGCTGGAAATGGTAATAAATTAAATACTGCTAAACTTATTGATAAAAGCCCAACTAAATTCATTAAATCCCATAATCCTGATTCTGCTGCTTGTGCAGATAAATTTACTACTGTAACAGGTCCACCTAAATCTGTTTTGAAATTTCCATGACCTGTAATTAAATTTCCGATACTTTTTAAAGTTTGAGTAACTAAGGTTGCTGTTTCTTTAAAACTTTGTTTTACACCTTCAATAATGCTTGGATCAGAATTATAGTTAAAAGTAGCTCCAACTACATACCTTTGTTCATCTTCTAAATATTTAGGAGTAACGGTAACTTCGTACTTATCTCCTCCCCTTTCATAAGAAATTTCCATTTCTTCTCCTTTAGAAGAGCCTGTTGCAATTGTTATATCATAATAAGTAAAAACCTTGCTTCCATTTATTTTAGTAATATTGTCTCCCTCTTGAAGTCCTGCACTTTTTAATGCACCATCATCAGTAAGTTTAGAAATAGAAGTTTCACCATAGCCAAAATGAACTGTAACTGCTGTAAATATTAATATGGCAAGTATAAAATTCATAACTACACCTGCAATAATAATGGTTAATCTTCTAAAAGGAGATTTAGTATTAAAACTTCCTTCTTCATCAACATCTTCATGAGCCCCAAGCATTTGGACATACCCACCTACTGGAAGTAAAGACAAAGAATATTTTGTTTCTTTACCTTGATATGTAAATATTTTAGGCCCCATTCCTATTGAGAATTCTTCTACTTTTACTTTATTTATTTTTGCCATTATGAAATGCCCAAGCTCATGAACAATAATTAATAATCCTAATGCTAATATTGCTAGAATATACTTCAATTTAATACCTCCTGTTTCCACTTATGGGAAATATATTTTTTTACCTTAATTTCCATTTCTAAAATATTATTAAGTGTTAATTCTTCACCAATTTTATCTTCGAAATAAATCATAGTATCTTCATTTATGTTAATAATATCTAAGAATTTAATTTTTTTCTTTAGGAACATATCTACAGCCATTTCATTTGAACAATTTAAAACTGTAGGCATTAACCCACCTGTTTTTCCAGCTTTATATGCAAGCTTTAAACATTTAAAAGTATTCATATCAGGTTCTTCAAAAGTTAATTTTGAAATTTCATAAAATTTTAATGAATCTACAACTTGATTTTCTCTTTTAGGATAATTAATTGCATATTGAATTGGTAATCTCATATCAGCTGTTCCCATCTGAGCCATAATACTTCCATCTATGTATTCCACCATTGAATGAATTATACTTTCAGGATGAACTACTACCTCAATATTATCATAATCACAATTAAATAAATAATGAGCCTCTATTACCTCTAATCCTTTATTCATAAGAGTTGCTGAATCTATAGATATTTTGCTTCCCATACTCCAATTAGGATGATTTAAAGCTTCTTCAACTTTTATATTTTGAAGATCCTTTGTTTTTTTGCCTCTAAATGGTCCTCCTGAAGCTGTTAGAATTATCTTCTTTAATGACTCATTTTCATTTCCTCTTAAACATTGAAATATTGCACCATGTTCTGAATCAACAGGAAGTATTTTTACCCCATTCTTTTTTGCTTCAGCCATTACAATTTCCCCAGCAACTACAAGGGTTTCTTTGTTAGCTAATGCTATATCCTTTTTTGCTTTAATCGCTTCTAATGTAGGTTGTAATCCTATCATACCAACAACAGATGTCACTACTATGTCAATTTCTTCTAAAGTTGATATTTTTACCAACCCCTCCATACCTGAAAAAACATCTATATTTAAATTGTTACTTATGCAGAATTCCTCTATTTCCTTTGCAGAGTTATAATCCATCATAGCCACATAAGAAGGTTTAAATTCAATAATAATTTCTTTTATTTCTTTAACTTTAGTATTTGCACTAATCCCTACTACTTTTATTTGATCTCTTGATTTTCGCACCACATCAAGAGTCTGTGTTCCAATTGAACCAGTTACCCCTAATATTGATATTTTTTTCATTACGACTCCTCCTAAGGTGATAGTTTTTCATTAAAGATTATATCCTTTGCTAAAATTCCATACATAGGGCCAACGATTAATCCTATAAATCCAAATAATTTTATTCCTATATAAACTGATAAAATTACTAGTAAAGGATGTAGTTGTAGCTTGTCACTTAAAAAATTAGCTTCTAGAATTTCTCTAAGAACTTGTATTAAGATATATAAGCATATTATTCCAAAAACTAAAAAATAATCTTTTACTATAATATTGTATATTATTATTGGAATAAATACAATTATTGTTCCGATGTAAGGTAATACATCTAGAATTCCACAAATAATTGCTAAAACAAAAGCATTTGGTATATTCAAAATTTTAAATCCTAAGTAGGTTATAAAAGTTGACATTATTACTAAGTTTATTTCAATAGATATAAATTGTTTTATATATTTCTTATTAATAAGAATTTTATCTATTAATTCCTTTGGCAATATTTTTTTTAATAATATAGTAATTGATTTTTTATCTATTAAAATAAAAAAGCTTGCAATGTTTCCAATAATATAAGATATGAAATTTTCTCCTGTATTTATTGCTTTTGAAGTAATATTCACATCCTTCAATAAAGAAAAAACTTTTTCTGTTAAACCTAATTTACTTATTCCTTGAAAGGTAGAATAAATGCTTATAAATTGTTTTTCTAAAAATTCAATGTTATTTAAGTACACACTGTAGAGAAGCTTAATAATTGTATTTCCTGCATAAATAATAACTAATATGATAAAAATATTTACAAATAAAATGCTTATTGTTCCGGCAAGCTTACTTGGAATTTTAAACTTTATTAGCCAAATAAATATGGGATTACATAAAAAATAAACTATTATCATAAAAAGTAAAGGTTTAAAATAATATTTTATGCCTATAGTAATAAGGGTCATTATTATAAAAAGTGTTATTAATTGAATTAACTTCATATACCTCTTTGTTATCTCCATTTTTCCTCTAGCAAATAATTATTTCTATAATATATGATTAAAAAATAACTGCTATAACTAAAAGCTATCACTCATGGATTTTTCTCCATAAAGCGATAGCTTCTATAATTCATTTAAATTCCTATTATAAATGTTAAATAAAAAAATACAATAACACCAGAAAAAAGAATTGAATCAAACCTATCTAAAATTCCACCATGTCCTGGTATTAAATTCCCATAATCTTTTATATCTACATATCTTTTTATAGATGAAGCTACTAAATCTCCAAACTGACTAAATATACCACATAATCCACCTATAATAAAGAAATGATAAATTGGAAATGTTGAAATATAATTATTAATAACAATCCCAAATATACCGCAAATTATTACTGCTCCAAATAAACCACCAATTGATCCTTCAACAGTTTTTTTAGGACTAATTTTAGGACATAATTTATTCTTACCTAAATATTTTCCTGCATAATATGCACAGCTATCAGTAACCCAGGATCCAATAAATATAAGCCAGACATAAAAATTACCCTGAGCCTTATTTGAAACCAAGTAAATGAAGCTCATAAAAACTCCAGCATAAATAAATCCAAGCAAGGTTAACCAACCACCAACAAAATTATATTTCAAATCTATTATTGGTACTAATAGTAAAAGAAAAGTTCCTATAATAATTATTATGGAAAGTTTCTCTAAATCATTATTAAATAAATAATAAACAACTAATAAAGCATAACCTATAAATTCAATTGGCAAGAAGTCACTTTTCTTCAACGCCCTATAAAATTCATGCATCCCTACTAAAGATAATAGAAAAGTAAAAATCTTTAATGGCATACCACCTAAAAATAAAAATATTAAAGTAGGAGCAATAATAACTGCTCCTAAATATCTGCTATTAATCTTCAAATTATTCACCTCTATTTACTTTTTATGCCACCAAAACGTCTATTACGTTTTTGATAATCATATATCGCTCTTCTAAGATCTTTTGGAGAGAAATCTGGCCAGTTAATATTTGAATACCAAAATTCTGAATATGCACATTGCCAAAGTAAGAAATTACTTAATCGTTGCTCCCCTGATGGTCTTATTATTATATCTGGATCTGGCATATAATTTGTATACAAATAATTTGAAAATAAATCTTCATCTATAGAGTCTATAGAAATTTTCCCCTCTTCTTTATCTTTAATTATTTTTTTAACAGCTCTAACTATTTCATCTCTACCTCCATAATTAAGAGCAATATTCATAATTACACCGGTATTATTCTTAGTTCTTTCTGAGGCTTTCTCAATTTCTTGAATACATTCTGTTGGCAATTTACTTATATCCCCAATTACTTTAATTACAACACCATTTCTTTCCATTTCATCAATTTCAAGTTTTAAGTATTGTACTAAAAGTTTCATTATAGCATTAACTTCATCTTTAGGTCTTTTCCAATTTTCTGTAGAAAAAGCATATAAAGTTATATATTTTATTCCTAATCTATCTGCTTCTTTAAGAATATCAATAATTGCTTCAACTCCAGCTTTATGTCCCATAGTTCTTGGAAGATTTCTTGATTTAGCCCATCGCCCATTTCCGTCCATAATAATAGCAACATGTCTAGGTATATTATTCATATCTAATTCATAATTACTATTTTCATCCTCTATATCTAACTTTTTTTTCCTAAATATTCTAAGCAAAGTTAGCCCCTCCAAATTAATATATAGAAAGATTATTTATAATCTTTCTATATAGATAATATTTCCTTTTCCTTAGCATTAACTATTTCATCTATTTCCTTTACAAACTTATCAGTTTTCTTTTGAATTTCATCTTCACCTTTTTTAATTTCATCTTCTGATAAATCTGATTCTTTTTTTAATGCCTTTATCTTATCATTTGCATCTCTACGAATAGAACGTATTGCAACTTTAGATTCTTCTCCAACTTTTTTTACATTCTTCACTAATGCTTTTCTAGTTTCTTCAGTTAGTTCTGGAACTATTAATCTAATTACATTTCCATCATTTGAAGGATTTAACCCTAAGTCAGATTTTAATATAGCTTTTTCTATATCTTTTAATATAGTTTTTTCCCAAGGTGTAATTAATAATACTCTTGGTTCTGGTGCTGATACATTAGCAACTTGTGTTAAAGGGCATAAACTTCCATAATAATCAACTTGAATTCTATCAAGCATTGTTGGATTAGCTCTACCTGCTTTCATTGTAGATAAATCAGATTTTAATTTAGAAATTGTCTTATTCATTTTTTCATCAGAATTTTTAATTATGTCCTTCATATCATTACCTCCTAATTTCTTGACACTAATGTCCCTATTTCCTCTCCTGCCATTACTCTTCTAATATTAGAAGTATCATCTAAGCCAAAAACTAGTATAGGAATATTATTATCCATGCAAAGGGATGTAGCAGTTGAATCCATTACTTGTAATCCCTTATCTAATACTTCTATGTATGATAATTTATCATATTTTTTTGCATCCTTATAAATATGAGGATCCTTATCGTATACTCCGTCAACCTTCTTAGCAAGTAAAATCACTTCAGCTTCAATTTCAGCTGCTCTTAAAGCTGCAGTTGTATCAGTTGAAAAATATGGATTACCTGTTCCAGCTGCAAATATAACAACTCTTCCTTTTTCTAAATGTCTCATTGCTCTTCTTCTAATAAATGGTTCTGCTACTTCCTTCATTTCTATGGCAGTTTGTACCCTAGTCATAACTCCTACTTGTTCTAAAGAATCTTGAAGTGCTAATGCATTAATACATGTTGCAAGCATTCCCATGTAATCAGCAGTAGTTCTGTCCATTCCTTCACCACTTCTGCCTCTCCATATGTTTCCGCCACCAACTACAGCACCTACTTCAACACCTAGATTCACCAACTCTTTTATTTCTAGTGCTATCTTTTTAGCAACATTAAAATCTAATCCAAATCCATTTTCACCTGCTAATGCTTCTCCTGATAATTTTAACATTACTCTTTTATACTTGCATTTAGTCATGATATACCTCCATAATTATAATTAATATGCCTCTAAAAAAAGAGAACACTTAGTGTTCTCTTAAATGCTATTTACCCATTTGCTTAGCAACTTCAGCTGCGAAATCTTCAACAACTTTTTCGATTCCTTCGCCTCTTTCGAATCTAACAAAAGAAGTTACAGTAATAGGAGAACCAACTTCTTTAGATTTTTCATCTATAAACTTAGATATTGATTTATCTCCGTCTTTAACCCATTGTTGATCTAATAAACATACTTCTTTATAGTATTTCTTTATTCTACCATCTACCATTTTTTCAACGATCTTTTCTGGCTTACCTTCATTTAAAGCTTGAACTCTATATATTTCTCTTTCTTTTTCAATTGCTTCTTGATCAACATCAGCTTCACTTAAGAATAAAGGATTTGCTGCTGCAACTTGCATACATAATTCTTTAGCAACTTCAGCTAACACATCTGATTCAGTATCACAAGTAACTTCAACTACAACTCCGATTCTTCCTCCACCGTGAATGTAAGATTGAACTACTCCGTTATTTACTGCAAATTTCTTAAATCTTCTTACTGTCATATTTTCACCTAATGTTGCTATTAATTCAGTAATTGATTCTTTTACAGTCTTATCTCCGTCAAATTTCACTTCTGATAATTCTTCTACAGTATTAACATCTGTATCTAATACTAATTTTGCTAACTTATCAACAAATCCGATAAATTGGTCATTAGCTGCAACGAAATCTGTTTCACAGTTAACTTCAACTATTGCTGCTCTCTTTTTATCATCTGATACTACAGTCTTTACAAGACCTTCTGCTGCAACTCTTCCAGCTTTTTTAGCTGCTGCTGCTAATCCTTTTTCTCTTAAGAATTCAATTGCTTTTTCAATATCTCCTTCAGTCTTTGTTAAAGCCTTTTTGCAGTCCATCATTCCTGCGCCAGTTCTTTCTCTTAGTTCTTTAACTGATTGTGCAGTTATCATATTTTTAATTCCTCCTTGATTTCATAAGTTAGTATTCTATTTTTATAATTTTATCTCATAAAAAGATAAATGAAGAGTTCTCCATCTATCTTTTACTCTTTAAAATCAATTATTCAGCTATTTCTTCACCTTGTCTAGCTTCAATAATTCCATCAGCCATTCTTGCTGTAATTAATTTAACAGCTCTTATAGCATCATCATTACCTGGAATTACATAATCAACTTCTTCTGGATCACAGTTAGTGTCAACTATAGCTACTACTGGAATTCCTAATATTTTAGCTTCTGAAATTGCATTCTTTTCTTTTCTTGGATCAACTACAAACATAGCTCCAACATTACTTGCATCTAAGTTTCTGATTCCACCTAGGTTCTTTTCAAGTTTTTCCATTTCACCTTTTAATTTAATAACTTCTTTCTTTGGTAAAACTTCAAAAGTTCCGTCTTCTTCCATCTTTTGAAGATCTTCTAATCTCTTAATTCTTGTTTTAATTGTTTCAAAGTTAGTTAACATTCCACCTAACCATCTGTTATTTACAAAGTGCATGCTTGATCTTTCTGCTTCTTCTTGGATAGCTTCTTGAGCTTGTTTTTTAGTACCTACAAAAAGAATATCTTTTCCTTCTGCTGCAACACTCTTTATAAATTCATAAGCTTCTTCAGCTTTCTTTACAGTTTTTTGAAGGTCTATTATATAGATACCATTTCTTTCTGTAAAGATATATGGAGCCATCTTAGGATTCCATCTTCTTGTTTGATGTCCAAAGTGAACACCTGCTTCTAATAATTGTTTCATTGATATAACTGCCATTTTCTTACCTCCTGGTTTTTTCCTCCACTATCTTTCATTATGTGCTTACCAAATTAATGGCACCAGACACATCATAAGATAATGTGCGTATTTTATTACCTAAGATAGTATAACATAGGTATTTATCACTATCAACTATTTTTTAATTTTAAATTAAATAAAAGCTATGGCAAGTTATTTTCTTATCATTATGCCATAGCCTCTATTATTTTATTTAATCTTTTTTAATTCTTCAAGTAATTTATCATTTAATATCCTAATATGTGTTCCTTTCATACCTAGGGACCTTGATTCAATTACTCCTGCACTTTCAAATTTCCTTAATGCATTTACTATTACACTTCTAGTAATTCCCACTTTATCAGCAATTTTAGACGCTACTAATAAGCCTTCTGTTCCATTTAACTGATCAAATATGTGTTCAACTGCTTCAAGTTCAGAATATGAAAGAGTACCTATTGCTAATTGTACAACTGCCTTTTTTCTAGTCTCTTCTTCAAGTTCCACTTGTTTTGCCCTTAAAACTTCCATTCCTACAATTGTAGCACTATATTCAACAAGTACTAAATCATCATCAACAAAGGGTTTGTTAAATCTTGCAAGAATTAATGTTCCTAGTCTTTCTCTGTTTCCTATTATTGGGACGATTGTTGTGAGTTTCCCCTTCATTATACAACTACCTTCACCTTCAAAAACACAATCACCACATTTTGTTGAATTTGAAATAGTTTCTGTCATCCCTATTAATTTATCATTATATTCAGTTGGAAATCTTTTATCTTCAATTACCTTCTTTTTCATTACATCACATTCAAAATCTTCTGCGAATGAATAACCTAATATCTTTCCTTTTCTACTTGCAATATAAACATTACAATTTAAAACATTGCATAACAATTTACAAATATCCTCAAAAGCTAGTGGTTCTGTTCCAGATTTTTGAAGTATTTTGTTTAGCATTCTTGTTTTATTTAATAGTGATGTCATATACGTCCCCCCTTCAATATTATATTAAAACAATAATTTAAAAATTCAAAATTGTATAAAAATTCTAAACAATTAATATATTGTAATAATATCATATCAAGAGGCTTATTTCAACATTATTTTATCTATATTCGACAAATGTCAATTTATCATTTTTTGTCATCTTTGGGCAAAACCTTTTTATATCCACATTCTTTATTAGAACATTGAATATATTCTCCCTCTTTTTTTGAGAATTTTTTAACCATATAACTTTTACATTCTGGACATTTTTCATTTACTGGTTCATTCCAACTGACAAATTTACAATCAGGATAACCTGAACATCCAAAAAACTTTTTGCCTCTTTTGCTTTTTTTCGCAACTATTTTTTTACCACATTCAGGACAAGGTACATCTAATTCTTCTACAATTGGCTTTGCATTTTTACACTCAGGATAGCCAGGACATGCTAAAAACTTACCATACCTTCCTCTTTTTATTACCATCATTCTTCCACATTTATCACAAGGAACATCACTTACCTCATCTTCAATTACAACCTTTGATATTTCTTTTTCTGCTTTATCAATTGCAATTTTTAATGGCCCAAAGAACTCAGCTACTACTTGAGTCCATTCTTCTGTTCCTTCTTCAATATGGTCTAGATTTTTTTCCATTTCTGCTGTGAAATCAACATCTACTATCTGTTTAAAATATTCACTTACTATATTATTCACTATAAATCCAAGTTCCGTCGGAATAAGGTTTTTCTTTTCTCTTACTACATAATTTCTGCTTATAATAGTTGAAATAGTTGGTACATACGTACTTGGTCTACCTATTCCTTTTTCCTCCATAAGCTTTACAAATGATGCCTCAGTGAATCTAGCTGGTGGCATGGTGAAATGTTGTGTTCCTTCTACAGTATAATCTTTTAATATCTCACCTTCCTCAAGTTTTGGAAGGATACCTTCATTTTCTTCTTCTTCATTATTATATTCATATAATTTCATAAATCCATCAAAATCAACTATAGATCCTGATGCTTTGAATGTATATTCACCATTTATTATTTCTATAGAATTTGTATTTAATATACATGAAGCCATTTGACTTGCCATAAATCTTTTCCAAATTAAACTGTATAGTTTGTATTGCTCAGGTGTTAAATTAGCTTTTGCTATTTCTGGTGTAATTTCTATTATTGTTGGTCTTATTGCTTCATGAGCATCTTGTATATTCTTTTTACCTTTATAAACTCTTTTACTTTCTGGAAGGTATTTTTTCCCGTAGGTATCTTCGATAAATTTTAAAGCCGAATTTTGAGCCTCATCAGAAATTCTTACTGAATCTGTTCTCATATAAGTAATTAAACCAACAGTACCAAAGCCTTTTACTTCAACCCCTTCATACAATACTTGCGCAACTGACATTGTTTTTTTAGTTATAAAGTTTAACTTTTTACCTGCTTCTTGTTGAAGTGTACTTGTTGTAAATGGTGGTAGTGGATTTCTATTTTTCTTACCAGCATTAATTGATTTAACCTTAAATTCACCTTGTTTAATTTCTTCTACTATTTTATCTGCTTCTTCTTCATTTAATATCTCAAGTTTTTTACCATTTTTATTAATTAGTTTTATTGAAAACTTTTTCTTATCTTTTTTTATAGTAGAATCAATAGTCCAATATTCTTTAGGAACAAATGCTTTTATTTCGTTTTCTCTATCACAAATTAACTTTAATGCTACTGATTGAACTCTCCCTGCACTTAATCCCCATTTAACATTTTTCCATAGAATAGGACTAATTTCATATCCAACTAATCTATCTAATATTCTTCTTGCTTGCTGCGCATTAACTAAATTGATTTTTATTTGCCTAGCTTCTTTTAATGAATTTTTAACGGCGCTTTTGGTAATTTCATTAAAAACAATTCTGCATTTCTTATCTTCTGGGATTTTAAGAATATTAGCTAAATGCCATGATATAGCTTCTCCTTCACGGTCAGGGTCCGTAGCAAGATATACTTTTTTGCATTTTTTAGCTGTTTTTCTTAGCTTGTCAATTAATTCCCCTTTTCCTCTAATGGTTATATATTTAGGATTAAAATTATCTTCTATGTCAACACCTAATTTACTTTTAGGCAAATCTCTAACATGTCCCATTGATGCTTCTACAATATAATTTTTACCAAGATATTTTTCTATAGTCTTCGCTTTTGCGGGCGACTCAACTATTACTAAGTTTTGATCCATAATGTAAACTCCTTATATTGGAGTTTTCACCCCCTTATTACCTCATATTATTCGTGCATAATAATCACCTGGTAGGAAAACTATTTCATTTCCAATTTGCATTTCAAATAATACCTTAAATAATACTTCTCTGTCAATACAAGATTTTTTTAATATATCATTAATATGTATTGGTTCTTTTTGAAGAATTGATAATATTTTTCCTTTTATAGGTGATATATTATTAATTATGGTTCTTTTATGTAAGTTCATTTTAACATAAACATCATCTAAGCTTGTTATAATTTCAGCTCCTTCACTTATAAGCTTGTTGCATCCTTCACTACCTTTATAAAGAATTGAACCTGGAACTGCCATTACTTCTCTTCCTTGTTCAGCTGCAAGAGTTGCTGTAATAAGGGAACCACTTTTAATGGATGCCTCTACAACTATTACTAATTCTGATAATCCACTTATTATTCTATTTCTTCTTGGAAAATTATAACCATAAGGTTTAGTTCCTGGTGAAAATTCTGAAATAATCAAGCCTTCTTTTTCTATTTGTTTAAATAAATTAAAATTCTCATAAGGATAAGCTATATCAATACCACATCCTAATACAACAATAGTATTTCCATTGCAATTTAATGAAGTTCTGTGAGAAACAGTATCAATACCTTTTGCGCCTCCGCTTATGATTGTGATATTAAAACTATTTAGATTGTTTGTCAACAATTTTGTTACTTCAATACCATAATTACTACAATATCTTGAACCAACTATTGCCACTATTCTATTATTTAAAAGTGAAATATTTCCCTTATAAAATAACCCATAAGGTGGCTCATTTATTTGCTTTAGTGCTGTTGGATAATCTTCATCATTATAAAATAAAACACTAATATTATTTTTATTAATAAAGTCTAATATTTTTTCAGCTTTTATTAATTCTTCTTTTATATTATGTACTTTTTTATTTTTAAATAGAGTATTACAATTAAAAATTTTTTGAAAATTTTTAAATATTTCTTCTTCATCTTTAAATTGTTGTAATAATTCTATTTTAATGTTATTAGAAATGTTAATTATTAATAACCAAATTTTATATATCATTTTTCACCTATATAATCTTTCCATTAAAATCTCTTCTAAAACTTATTGCTTCAATAATATTGCTTTCTGAAATATCCTTATTATCCTCAATGTCTGCTATGGTTCTTGCAAGTTTTATAACTTTCCCATAAGACCTTAGAGATGCCCCACTAATTTTAAAGTAGTTTTCAAGTAAATTCATTATTTTTTTACTTACTCTACATAACTCAAAGATATCCTTTCCTTTTATTTCTGCATTAAAGGTATATCTTGTATCTTTTAATCTTTCAAATTGCTGTTCTTCAGCAAATCTAACTTTTTCTCTCATAACTTTTGTAGAAATTCTTAAATTTTTATTATTTATTTCTGTAAATTTAATAGGTGGTACATAATTAAATATATCTATTCTGTCTCTTAAAGCTTTAGATATTTTATTAGTATATCTTACTTTTGCCCCTTCACTACAAGTACACCCACTACTTATTAACCCATCATTTATTATTTCATTTCCACATGGGCACAAATTAGTAGCACCAATTAATATAAATTTTGCTGGTAAAACCATAGCAATATTACCTCTATTTATTGAAATATTTCCTTCCTCTAAAGGCTCTCTTAATAATTCTAGAATGCCCTTTTTAAATTCTAATATTTCATCTAGAAACAAAATTCCTCCATGTGCTAAAGTAACTTCCCCTGGCTTTACAGAATTTCCTCCACCTATTAATGCCATTTTAGTTATAGAATGATGAGGATTTCTAAAAGGCCTTGTAACCATTTCATTATTTTCTAATTTCCCAGCTATACTGTATATTTTAGCTATTTCTATTTTTTCTTTCCTTGATAAATCTGATAATATAGATTTGTATGCTTTAGCTAGCATGGTTTTTCCACAACCTGTTTTTCCAAATAATAAGAGATTATGCTTACCTGCAGCACTTAATAGCATAGCCCGTTTTGAATTTTCCTGTCCTATAATATCATCAAATGTATAAGGATGTTTTTCTTTTATTAGTTTGTTTTTTCTTACTTTAAAAGATATACTATTCCCACTATTAATAAATGATGTAGTTTCTTTTAAATCATTAAATGGATAATAAGTAATCTCATTATTATAAGTACATTCATTAATATTTTTTTTAGGGAAAATAATATTTTTTATCTTTCTTTCTACGCCTTCCATCATTATAGGCAAAACACCTTTAACACCTTTAATGTCACCACTTAAAGATAACTCTCCTATTATTAAAAAATCCTTTAAATCATTGTTTGAAATTTGATTACTTTCAATAAGTATTCCAATCGCAATGGGGAGATCAAGTAAAGATCCTATTTTTTTAATATCAGCAGGCGCTAAACTTACTGTTATTCTTCCCATAGGAAATTTATATCCACTATTAATAATTGCTGCTCTAACTCTTTCTTTAGACTCTCTAACTGCTGTGTCTGGTAACCCTACTATTGAAAAAGAAGGTAATCCTTTCGATATAAAAACTTCTACTTCAATAATAAATCCATTAAAATTTGAACATGTTCCACTTTTTATTTTTACTGCCATAAAATCACCCATTTTGAATTATTAACAGAAAGTTTTTAAATAATTCAATATGCTGATTATTTTTTTACTATATGGTTAAAATCATAATGAAAGAAGGCTTAATTATGAAATGCACTAATAGAGATATTGGAAATAGTGGAGAAAAGATATGTGAGATTTTTTTAATTAATCATAAATATAAAATTCTTGCAAAGAATTTTAGAAATAGAATAGGTGAAATTGATATTATAGCATTGTATAATGGTGATATAATTTTTTTAGAAGTCAAAGCTAGAAACACTTTAAAATTTGGTAATCCCTGTGAATCTGTAACATATAAAAAACAACAGAAAATAAAATCTGTTGCTAATTATTACATATATATTAATAATTTATTTAATAAAAATGTTCGTTTCGATGTTTTAGAAGTTATATTTAACAAAAATAAAAGCTATAATATTAATCATATTAAAGATGCTTTTAGGTAAGTATTTTCGTTAAAAAGCTTTTTCTATGAATTTTGCATAATCCATTTTTCTTTATGCTTTCAATATGTTTTAGTGTCCCATAGCCAGCATTTTCTTCAAATCCATAGCCTGGATATTCCTTTGCATATTCCCTCATTAAATTGTCTCTATAAACTTTTGCAACTATTGATGCTGCTGCTATACTTGCACTTTTTGTGTCACCTTTTATAACAGACTTATTTGGAATATTAATATTTTTAACTAAATAACCATCAGATAGTACTAAATCAGGCTTTATCCTCAAATTATTACAGCTTTCAAGAAAAACTTTATTATTAGAAAAAGCAATACCCTTTTCATCAATTTCATCATTAGATGATTCATAAATGCAGTATGCTAAAGCCTTTTCTTTTATTATTTTAGCTAATTCTTCTCTTTTCTTCTCAGATAATTTTTTTGAATCGTTTAATCCTAATATATGTTCTTCTTCTAGAACATTTAAATCTAAAATAACAGCACAAGCAACTATAGGTCCTGCTAATGGTCCCCTACCAACTTCATCCACTCCTGCAATATATGTATATTCTCCAAAGGATTTGTCAAATTCATATAATTTGTTAACTCTTTCAACTTCTTTCTCAATGTTTTCAAAATTCTTTTTGATTTTTAATCCTAAAGAAGAAACGTTTTTTCTACTATCATTTATTAAAGTTTCTATAAGGCTATCAATATTTTTATCTTTATTATAGTAATTTATATTAGACAATAGAGAATTAATATCCTTATAACTTTTATTTTTAATATTATTCTTTAATTCATTGATTGCATTTTCCATTATTACCACCTCTCAAGGGTAATATTGCCAATTTTCCCGCCTCTGAATTCATCTAATAGAGTTACTGCTATTCTATTATAATCAATTTCAGAACCCTTCATTATTGCTCCTCTTTTTCTTGCAATAGCATTAAGAGTATCAAGAGGATTTTCATATAATTCTTCTATTTTATATCTTTCTTTTAATTCATTAGGGTAATATTTTTGGAGTCTTTCCACCAATTTATAAGCAAGTTCTTCTACATCCATTACTTCATCTTTAATAGCTCCTGTAAAAGCAAGATTTAAAGCAGTTTCTTCATCATCAAATTTAGGCCATAATACTCCTGGTGTATCTAATAGTTCTATTCCTATAGATGTTTTAATCCATTGTTTATTTTTAGTAACTCCAGGTCTATCTCCTGTTTTTGCAATATTATTTCTTGCCATTTTATTTATAAAAGTTGATTTACCACAATTAGGTATACCAACCACCATTACTCTTGTAATAATTTTCACTAAGCCTTTTGCTTTTAGTCTTTCATGTTTTTCCTTTAATAAATCTAAAATAGCAGGCTTAATTCCATTTAAACCTACTCCATTTAAACAGTTTACTTCTAAAACTTTAACATGATCATTTGATAATTCCTTTATCCATTCCTTTGTAACTTTGCTTTCTGATAAATCACATTTGTTAAGTAATATTATTCTTGGTTTGTCTCCAACAATTTTATCTATATCTGGATTTGCAGAACTTCTTGGAATTCTAGCATCCCTAATTTCAATTACAGCATCAACTAATTTTAAATTTTCTTTTATTTCTCGTTGGGTTTTTCTCATATGCCCCGGAAACCAATTAATTGCCATATTAATCCTCCTATATGGAAAAAAAGAGGACTATTACAGTCCCCATTTTCCCTAAAAGTAATTATCTTAATAATTCTTTAACTTTTGCTGCCTTACCTACTCTATCTCTTAAGTAGAATAATTTAGCTCTTCTTACTTTACCTCTTCTAGTAACTTCGATCTTTTCGATAATTGGTGAGTTAATTGGGAATGTTCTTTCAACTCCTGTACCATAAGCTACTCTTCTTACAGTAAATGTTTCTCTTAATCCACCATTTTGCTTTTTGATAACAGTTCCTTCAAATGCTTGAACTCTTTCTCTGTTACCTTCTTTGATTTTTACATGAACTCTTACATTGTCTCCAACTTTAAATTCAGGTAAATCATTTCTAATTTGATCTTGTTCTATAGCTTTTAAAATTTCGTTCATTGTGCATTCCTCCTTAAGATAATTTGACGTTCTTACCAAAGCCTAAGTTTAGCAGAGGAGCGCCCGTACTAGCACAAGCTTGATTTTAACATAATTTTTATTAAATTGCAATGTTTTTTATAGTTCATTATTGCTTAATAATTTCATATCTTCTTTAGATAATTCTATCTTTTTATATAAGTCACTTCTATTCTTTTTAGTAATAATTAGTGATTGTTTTCTTCTCCATTTTCTTATATTTTCATGATGACCTGAAAGTAACACCTCTGGTACCCGTTCACCTTCAAATTCTTCTGGTCTTGTATATTGAGGATATTCTAATAATCCATCTGAATAGGACTCTTCCATATAACTCTCTTCTTTTCCTAAAACACTTGGAACAAACCTTAATATAGAGTCTATTATAGGAATAGCAGCCATTTCTCCTCCGGTTAGTACAAAATCCCCTAAGGATATCTCCATATCTATATACTTATAAACTCTCTCATCAATACCTTCATAATGACCACATAAAAATATTAATTCATCTTCCTTTGAAAGATAATTTGATAACTTGTTATTAAAAGTTTTTCCTCTAGGTCCTAAATAAATTACTTTTCCTTTATTGTGTTTTTTACATTCCCGAATAGCATCAATAATTGGCTGTGGTGACATAACCATACCACAACCACCACCATAAGGATAATCATCTACTTTTTTATGTTTATTCTTTGTATAATCCCTTATATTAATAAACTCAAAATCAACTATATTCTTCTCTCTTGCTTTTCCTATAATAGAATGATCAAAAATTGAAAACATTTCTGGAAATAAGGTTAATATACTAATCTTCATCTTGCCATTCTCCAACTGGTTTGATTATTACCTTTTTGTTTTTATCATCAATTTCAAGAACTATATCATCAATAACAGGAATAAGTAATTCCTTAGGCTTCTTAATCCAATATACATCGTTATTTTTTGTTTCAATTACATCATAAATCTTCCCTAAATCATTATTGTTTGTATCAAAAACTGTAGCTCCAATAATATCAGTTATATAGTATGTATTTTCATCTAATTCAGGTTCATTTTCTCTTAATACATAAATATAATTTTCTTTATATGTTTCTGCTTCATTTATAGACTCAATTCCTTCAAGTTTTAATATAACTCTATCTTTTTGAAATTTAACACCTAATATTTCTTTCCACTCATCTTTAACCATTACTTTTTCATATCTTTTAAAATTGTTAACATCATCAGTTAATGGTAAAACCTTTACTTCTCCCTTGATTCCATGAGTATTTACAATCTTTCCAACATTAAAATACTTGTTCAATAAATCATCATCCTTTCATAGTTAAAAGAATATTATTCCTATATGCGAATAAAGAGTTAGGAATACACCTAACTCAATAAATTAAATAATTTCAACTACTACCTTTTTGCCTTCCTTTATAGCTGCAGCCTTTACAACAGTTCTTATTGCTTTTGCAATTCTCCCCTGTTTTCCTATTACTTTTCCCATATCATCAGAATTCACTGATAATTCAAGTAAAACATTGTTTTCAGTAACTGTTTCTTTAACAATAACATCATCTGGATATGAAACAAGTGATTTAGCTAAAATCTCTACTAATTCTTTCATAATAGTGGCTGTCACCTCCATAAATTATTTGTTAAGGCCTGCTTGGTCAAATAATCTCTTAACAACATCTGTTGGTTGAGCACCATTCTTTAACCATTCATTAGCTTTAGCTTCGTCTACTTTAACTTCAGCTGGCTTTACTACAGGATTGTAGTATCCAATTTCTTCAATAAATCTTCCATCTCTAGGACTTCTAGAATCAGCAACAACTATTCTATAGAAAGGAGCTTTCTTTGCACCCATTCTTCTTAATCTTATTTTTACTGCCATTTAATTTCACCTCCTTTAAAGTATTAATATATTTTAACTCATAAAAGGCATCTTCCCAAAAAGACCTTTTTTGGATTTCTTAGTAAATGACTTCATTTGTTTCATTTGCTTTTTCATCATTTCATAACCTTTAATAAGTTTATTAACTTCTTGTATTGTAGTCCCTGCCCCTAAAGCAATTCTCTTCTTTCTAGAAGATGAACCTATAACTAAAGTAGGATTTCTTCTTTCCTTAATTGTCATTGAATGAATAATGGCTTCTACTTTTCCTAATTGTTTTTCACTTTTATCCATATCAATATTACCTAATTGCTCTTTATTTGCTCCAACCATTTCTAATATTTTATTCATTGGTCCAAGCTTCTTCATTTGCTCCATTGCTGTAAGATAATCTTCAAAGTTAATTTCATTATCCATCATCTTTTTAGCTAAATCACTAGCCTCTTTTTCATCAATGGCTTCTTGAGCTTTCTCAATTAAAGATAAAACGTCTCCCATTCCAAGAATTCTTGATGCCATTCTATCTGGATAGAAAACTTCAAAATCGCTCATTTTTTCACCTACACCAACAAACTTAATTGGCTTTTCAGTAATGCTTCTTATTGAAAGAGCAGCACCACCTCTAGTATCACCATCAAGTTTAGTTAGTATAACTCCTGATAAGTCAAGTTCTTTATTAAAGTTTTCAGCTACATTAACAGCATCTTGACCTGTCATTGAATCAACTACAAGCAAAATTTCATTAGGGTTTACAGCCTCTTTAACATCTTTTAATTCTTGCATAAGATCTTCATCTATATGAAGTCTACCAGCAGTATCAATAATGACTACATTGTTTCCATTATCTCTAGCATGCTTTATAGCTGCCTTTGATATGTCTACTGGTGAAGTATGATCTCCTAATGAGAAAACAGGTATATCTATTTGTTTACCAACAACTTGTAATTGTTTTATAGCTGCTGGTCTATAAATATCACATGCTACTAAAAGTGGTTTTTTATTTTTCTTTCTAAGACTTAACGCTAACTTACCACACATTGTAGTTTTACCTGCACCTTGTAGACCAACTAACATAATTATTGTAGGTCCAACACTTGAGTAATTAATTTTACTTTCACTTGTACCCATAAGCTCTGTTAATTCATCATTAACTATTTTTATTACTTGTTGTCCTGGAGTAAGACTACCTAAAACCTCTTCTCCAATACATTTATCAGATACATTTTTAACAAAAGTTTTAACTACTTTGTAATTAACATCTGCTTCAAGTAATGCGAGTTTTACTTCTCTCATAGCTTCTTTTATATCTTTTTCATTTAACTTTCCTTTGCCCTTTAATTTCTTAAAGGTAGCTTGAAGCTTTTCTCCTAATCCTTCAAAAGCCATATTAACCTCCTATTTATAAATCTCGAAGCTTTAATAAAATATTATTTATTTCCTCTTCATTTACTATATTATAATTATTTTTTAAATAACTTATTAGATTTATAATTTTATTTTCACGATCTATACTCTTTTGAAGTAAGTGAAGTTTATCTTCATAGGACAGAAGTTGTTTGTAACATCTTTTTATTAAATCATGTGTTGCTTGCCTGCTTGTGTTATTTAGTTCAGATATTTCAGCTAAGGATAAATCCTCATTATAATATAAATCCATAATGTTACATTGTTTTTCAGTTAATAACGGACCATAGCAATCCATCAGTAATGAAATCTCAACTCTATCTTCCATGTTATCACCTTACCCACAAAAGAGATAATAACAAATATTTTTATAGGTGTCAAGTATTTTTACTTAACACCTATATTATTATTTTAATTTAGCATATTTTTAGAATAATGCTTCTGCAAAAGCTTCAGGATCAAATTCTTGTAAATCATCAATACCTTCCCCAACTCCAATATATCTTACTGGAATGTTTAGTGATTGTTTTATTGATATTACTACTCCACCTTTAGCTGTTCCATCTAATTTTGTAAGTATTATACCATCAATAGGGCAAACCTCCATAAATTGTTTTGCTTGAATTATAGCATTTTGTCCTGTTGTTCCATCTAATACTAATAATGTTTCTTTTGAATCCTCTCCCATTTCTCTGTCAATTACTCTGTTTATTTTTTCAAGTTCATTCATTAAATTCTTCTTATTATGAAGTCTTCCTGCAGTATCACATATTAATATATCAGCATTTCTAGCTTTTGCAGCTTGTAAACCATCAAATACTACAGCTGCAGGATCAGATCCTTCTCTTTGTTTGATTAAATCTACTCCAGCTCTTTGGCTCCATACTTCAATTTGATCAATGGCAGCAGCTCTAAAAGTATCTGCTGCTGCTAATACCACCTTTTTACCTTCTGTTTTTTTCTTTGCAGCTAATTTACCAATTGATGTAGTTTTACCTACACCATTTACTCCAATTATAAGCATTACCTTTTTATCTTCACTTTTATTTTCTACACCTTCAGTTAGCATATTTTTAATTATTTCTTTTAAGGCAGGTATAACTAGCTCTGTATCATTAATTTTTTCTTCTCTAATTTTTTTCCTTAATCTTTCGATTATTTCCATGGTAGTATCCATTCCGATATCTGAAGTAATTAATATTTCTTCTAATTCCTCATATAAATCATCATCTATGCTTACTGCAAGCTTTAACGCTTCATTTATTTTATCAGTTAAACCATCTCTTGTTTTTGCAAGACCAGTTTTAAGTTTTTCAAAAATTTTACCAAACATAACATTCCTCCAAAATTTTAAATTTACACTTCTGCTAAATCTACTGAAACTACTTTTGATATACCTTTTTCCTCCATTGTAACACCATACATAACATCACTTGCTTCCATTGTTCCTTTTCTATGGGTTATTACAATAAATTGTGTTCCTTCTGAAAACTCTTTTAGGAATTCTGCATACCTATAAACATTGGCATCATCAAGGGCAGCTTCAATTTCATCTAAAATACAAAATGGAGTAGGCTTCATTTTTAATATTGCAAATAGAAGAGCTATTGCAGATAATACTTTTTCTCCACCTGACATTAGGTTTATATTTTGTAGTTTCTTACCTGGCGGCTCTACATTAATGTCAATATTAGCAGATAATTCATCACCTTCACCTAAAATTAATTCAGCACTACCACCTTTAAATAGTTCTTTAAAGGTTTCATTAAAATTCTCATTTAGAATCTTAAAGTTTTCTTTAAATACTTCTTTCATTTTTTCTGTTAACTCTTGAATTACTTCATTTAATTCACTCTTAGCTTTTTCTAAGTCCTGTTCTTGAACATACATTTCTTCATACTTTTCTTTCACTTCTTCATATTCAGAAATTGCTGCAAGATTAACAGTTCCTAAAGCTGTAACTTTCCCTTTCAGTCTTGAAATTTCAGCTTTGATTAATTCTGGTTCATTAATCTCAACTGCTATGTCCATGGCTTCTGCTAAAGTTAATGAAAGTTCTTCATTTAGCTTTGTGTATAAATTATCCTTTTCCATTTCAGCTTTTGCTTTTTGAATTTCTTTTTTATTTATTTCCCCTTCTTCTTTATTAATAATTTCAGAAAGTTCATTTATTGATGTTTCTTTTATATTTATTTCATCCTTATATTTAGCTTTTTTTATTTCATCTTCTTTAAATAATGATGATAATACTTCAATTTCTTCCTTTTCTTTTTCTATTAGTTCCTCTTTTTCAATAATGCTATTTTTTAGTTTCTCTACTTCATGATTATTCTCATTATTTTCTTCACATATATTTTCATACTTCTCAGTATATTCATCTATTTCATTGCTTTTTCGATAAACTTCACTTAATTTATTAGTTAAAGCTTCATCTATTGATGCTTTATTAATTTTAAGTTCTGTAATCTTTTCTGATATTTTAACTGATTTTTCTTTTTCACTTTGAAGGGTTTCCTCAAGCTTAATTGATTTATCTTTATTACTAAAATTTTCCCCTTCTAATTGTTCTAATTCTTTATTTTTTAATACTAATTTTTCTTTTAATTTTATAATATCTTTTTCAGTTCTTAATATTTCATCTTTACTTAATTCTAAGCTTTCTTTTAATCTTTTTCCTTCAATTTCTAAAGTATGTATTTCACTTTCATTTTTTGCCTTTTCAATACCTTTAAAATGAATTCTATCTTTATCATTTAATATTTCTTCATCTAATTCCTTAATGATTACTCTTAGTGTTTCATATTCATTAGTTTTTTGAACTAACTCCTGCTTTTTATTTTTTAAATTCTCAGCTAATTCTTCAATTTCTCTTTTTCGTCCCAATATGTTAGTAAATTTTTTCTGAATACTTCCTCCAGTTAATGCTCCTCCAGGGGCTATTAATTCTCCTTCTAATGTTACAATTCTATAAGAATTTCTACTTATTTTTGAGATTTTAAGAGCTGAATCCATATTATTACAAACAATAGTTCTTCCAAGAACATTATTAATTGCAACTTCATATTTTTTATCATAGGATACAATATCAGATGCTATACCAATATAACCTTCTACATTTGTTATATCATTACTTAGTGACAGCTTATTACCATTAATATTGTTTAGTGGCAAAAATGTTGCCCTTCCTAAGCTATTATTCTTCAAATAACTAATTAACTCTTTTGCTATTTTATCATTTTCTGTAATTACATTAGATATTGCACCACCTAAAGCAATTTCAACTGCAGTTTCATACTCCTTTTTAACCTTAAAAATCTCTCCTAATACTTTAGTACCATCAGCATTAGCTATTTTTTTAGATTCGATTCTTTCCATAAGATTTTTTACAGTTCTATTGTATCCCTCATAATGTTTTTCAAGATTAGATAATATATTTTTATTGGCTTCAATTTCATTAACCTTTTTAGTTAGTTCTTTTATAAAGGAATCCATTTTATTATTTTTAGTAGTATAAGCTGTTATTTTTTTCTTTTTTTCATTAATTCCTGTTTCAAGGATTTCTATTTCTTCATTTATTATTTTGTTTTTGTTAATTAAGCCTTCTAATGTTGCAGAATTAATCTTTAAATTTCCTTCAATTGTTTTTATAGATAAAGTAATATTATTAAGATTTTCATTTTTACCTTTTATATCAGAATCAATAAGTGCTAATGCATTTTTAATTTCTGAATGTCCTCTTAATAATTCAAATTGGTTGTCCTTTAAATTTTTTATTTTATTTTCAATTTCACTTATGTTAATTGATATTTTTTTACTGTTTTCTTCATAAGATAATATTTCTTTTTCTTTTTCTTTTTTCTTATTTCTACTTTCTTCTAACTCAATTTCAGCCTTTTCTTTTTCCTCTTTTATGAATTGAAGTTTATTATTTATATTTTCTAATTCTGATGAATTCTTTTTTATATTTATATTTAAATTATTTATTTTTTCGTTTATTAAAAGGATTTCATTAGACATTTTAGTAATATTTTCTTTTTTATCATAATAAGCATTTTTATTTTCGCTATTTTTTCTTTCAATTTCTTCAACCATAGCTTTTATATTGTTTAATCTTTCTTTTTCTTCATAAAGACTATTCTTCTTAATTTGTAGTTCTTTTTGCTTTAAAGATAAATCGTCTTGGTAATCTTTTAATACTTCTTCAATTTCTTTAATAAAATGCACATATAAAGAAACTTCCTTTTCATTTAATACTTCAGATATTTCTTTATATTTTAAAGCCTTTTCTCTTTCTTTAGCAAGAGGTTCTAATCTCTCTTCATATGTTGAAATAATATCTCTAATTCTTACTAAATTTGCATCTGTATTATCTAATTTCTTTTCAGCTTCTTCTTTACGTGATTTAAACTTTACTATTCCTGCCGCTTCTTCTAATAAAGCCCTTCTCTCTTCAGGTTTTCCACTAAGAACCGCTTCTATTTTACCTTGACCTATTAAAGAATATCCTTCTTTTCCTATACCAGTATCCATAAATAACTGGGTAATATCCTTTAATCTACATTTAGTACCATTTATTAAATATTCAGTTTCACCAGATCTAAAAATTCTACGTGAAACTGTTACCTCATTATATTCTGTATTAAGACCACCGTCTTCATTATCCAGTGTTAGAGAGACTTGTGCAAGACCTACAGGTTTTCTATATTGAGTTCCTGCAAATATTACATCTTCCATTTTACCGCCTCTTAATGTTTTTACACTTTGTTCTCCTAATACCCATCTTACAGAGTCTGATATATTACTTTTTCCGCTACCATTTGGTCCAACAACAGCAGTAACACCTTTTTTAAATTTTAATTCAGTTTTATCAGCAAAGGACTTAAATCCTCTTATTTCTAGAGATTTTAAATACAACCTACACACTCCTCATAGTTATATTATAGCTGGTAATAAACTTATAATCATTAATAATACCATTATTATTGCTAATACATAAGTAAGCTTTGTTCTAACTTCTTTCTTCATATTTACACCTTCCTCAAATAACTTTTATTAAAATACTACCTCTTTCTAATTCATGGGAAGTTTCTACCTTAATATTATACCCTTCCTCTAAAAGCTTTTTAAAGTAAATTTTTTTATTTGCATATAATTTACTAATATCCTTATTATTTATAACAACTACTGCATTTTTGTTTTCACCAAGTTCAGCACGAATTTTATCAGCAAATAAACTTCCTTCAACTAACTCTCTAAAGGCCGGATGAAATGGTCCCGAAATAACGTCTCCACCTTCTCTAATTGTATCTGTCGGTTGAAGACCTATTCTAATTACCTGTATATTGTTCTGGTAGTACATTTTATACATAATCTTGCTTATTTCAACTGCTTCATCTAAAGTATATGGAATATAACTTCCTTCTAAATACATTTTCTCCATAGGCGTATCTTTAATTACAAGGGAAGGATATATTCTAACAATGTCAGGTTTCATTTCTATGGATTTTTTTGTAGTGCTTATATCTGTATCAAAGCTATCACCCGGTAGCCCTGGCATTATTTGATGTCCTAAAATAAAACCATATTCTTTTATAAGCTTCGATGCATATTCTACATCTTTAGCACTATGTCCACGACCTGCTTTAAGTAATACCTCATTATCTAAAGATTGTACTCCAAGCTCAATTATATCTACACTATAATCCTTAAGATAAGATAATATATATGGTGAAATTGCATCGGGTCTTGTTGACATTCTAATTTTATCAATTAATTTTTTATCTTTATATTCTTTTGCAACCGATAATAATTCCCTTTGTTTTTTTTCATTAATGGCTGTAAATGTTCCTCCAAAAAACGAAATCTCTACAGTTGCATTTTTATGATCTATTGTTTCTAAATATTCTTCTACTATCTTTTTTGTACTTTCACCTGTAACAACATTTTCTAAAACCCCTGTGATTCTATTTTGATTACAGAATACACAATTATGTGGGCATCCCTCATGAGGTACAAAAATAGGAATAATATAATAATTCTTACTCATTTATTACCCCCATTTTAATTAAAGATTCTTTTGCTGCATTTTGTTCAGCTTCTTTTTTAGAATAACCAACACCTCTACCTTTTTCTATATTATCAATAAGTACTTTCACAAAAAACTTTCTTCTATGAGGTGGTCCTTCAAATTTAATAAGTTCATATACAATACTTACCTCCCCATTTCTTTGAAGATATTCTTGTAATTCTGTTTTAAAATCTAAAATTATTTTATTATTAATTGCCTTATTAATGATTTCACTAAAATTATCCATTATAAATTCTTTTGCTACTTCAATACCTTTATCTAAATAAATAGCAGCAATAACTGCCTCTACAGCATCTGCTTGAATAGATATTCTTTCTCTACCTCCTGTTAATTCTTCTCCTTTACTCATTCTTATACTTTTAGCTAAATTTAACTTTTTAGAAACTTCATATAATGAATTTTCGCAGACAATTAAACTTCTTATTTTAGTTAATTCCCCTTCTTCCATTTCTTTTTTATTTATAAATAAAAATTCTGTTATTACTAATTGCAAAACAGAGTCCCCTAAAAATTCCATTCTCTCATTATAATATCCACCTATATATTGTTTTGCATAAGAGCTATGAGTTAAAGCTATTTTAATATATTCTGGATTATTAAAATGAACCTTTAAATTTTTTTCTATTTCGGACAAACTAAAATTATTCATTTATTTAACATTCTCCTTGAAAGTTTATTCTTCAGTTTTCATCTATAGAAAATTCAAGAATAAACTATATTTTATTTAGTACATTTAATTATAACAAAAAAACAAAATCCCGCATAGGCGGGATTTGACTATTCCTCATTATGTGCTTTAACGTAATTAACTACATCTCCAACTGTTTTAAAGTTTTCAACATCTTCATCAGGAATTTCCATTTCTAATTCGTCTTCTAAAGCCATTATAAGTTCAACAATATCTAATGAATCAGCATTTAAATCATCAATAAATGATGCATCTAATGTGATTTCCTCTTCACTTACACTTAATTTATCAGCTATTATTTCTTTAATTTTTTCAAACATATATTTCACCTCCACTTATCTTCAATATGATAATATTATATAAGAATATATTCGTCAATATAGCAGTATAAGAAAAATGAAAAAATTTACTCTATATATTATTTTTAATCTTTTCTAATAATCCCTTGTCATAAAATATCTTTGTTTGTTTTATGGCATTTTTAAATGCTTTACCATCAGAACTTCCATGAGCTTTTATACAAATCCCATCAACACCTAAGAATGGAGCTCCTCCAACTTCTTTATAATCAAATTTTTTCTTTAATCCATTAAAAACAGGTGAAAGTAATTTAGCTCCTATCTTTGGTATAATTGAAGCACTATATATTTCATCTTTAAGCATTCCTAATATATTTTTTGCTGAACCTTCATACATTTTTAAGACTGTATTACCTACAAATCCATCTGTTACTAATACATTTACATTACCAGTTGGTATTTCTCTTGGTTCTACATTTCCAATAAAATTAGGTTCTTCTTCTTTTAATAATTTATATGCAGCTTTAGTTAACTCATTTCCCTTTTCCTCTTCTGCACCTATATTAACTAGCCCTACTGTTGTTTTCTTAGTATCAAACATTATTTCATAATAAGTTTTACCCATTTTTGCAAATTGAAGTAAGTAATGAGGCTTACAATCTACATTAGCTCCAACATCAATTACCATGAAGTTTCCATTTCTTCCTGGCATTATAGGAGCTAAAGCTGGTCTTTCTACCCCTTCCATTCTGCCAACTATAAGAGTACATCCTGCTAAGAATGCCCCAGTACTTCCAGCAGAAATTATAGCATCACATTCTCCGCTTTTTACTAAATTTAACGCTTTAACAATGCTTGATTCTTTTTTCTTCCTTAAAGCCATTACAGGATGTTCATTTGGTGATATTACTTCTTTTGCGTCTATTACTTGAACCCTTGTTTTATCATATTCATAATTTGAAAGTTCTTCTTCTATTGTATCCTTTGGACCTGTAATATATACCTCTATATCATTAATTTCTTTAATTCCTTCTATTACGCCTTGTACTACTGCCTTTGGAGCATTATCTCCCCCCATACCATCTATGACTATCTTCATAAACAATCCTCAACTTTCATATATTTTATATAAATTTATAAAAAGAAAAGAAAGTCCTATGACTTTCTTTATTCTTCAGTTGCTACTACTTCTTTACCTTTATAGTAACCACACTTCTTACATACTCTGTGAGCAAGTTTCATTTCATGACATTGAGGACACTCAACTATTCCTGGCAAACTTGTTTTCATAGTTTGAGCTCTTCTTGAATCTCTTTTAGCTTTATATGTCTTTCTTGCTGGATTTCCCATCGTTACACCTCCTCATTCTTTAAAAGTGCCTTAAGTTCTACTAATCTCAAATCAACATCTTCATAATTACAAGAACATGTCTCTTTATTTAAATTAGCACCACAACTTTGACACAATCCTTTGCATTTTTCACTACAAAGTCTTTTTATAGGTAAGGATGAAATTATTGCATTCTCAACAATTTCAATGATATTAATAATATCATTTTCTACAAATACAATCTCATCATTTGAATTCTGATTATTATTTGTAAACCTTTCTTCTATATCAATATCTATTGGATAGATAAAGGTATCTAAACATCTAGAACAAACTAACTTTAAGTCTGTTTTAACATTTACATTTAAATTTATAATTTCATTTTCAAAAGATATAGTTCCTTGAATCTTTACCTTTGAATTAAAGGAAATCTTTTCTCCTTCAAATATAATGTCATCAAAGTCTAATTCAAGCGCAATATCTTTGTTTCTTTCTTTTCTTGTTTTAATATCTGAAAACTTTATATCCATAAATGTCTCCTGACTATTTTTAATCCTTAGCTGCAAATATTTATTAAACAAACACAATTCATTATATATAGCACAGTAAAAAAAGTCAAGATATTAAATTAATAATTCTTACTTTTATTAGTCTAGCAAAGATACTGTTTCTTTTGCAATCATTAATTCTTCATTAGTTGGAACTACATATACTGAAACTTTTGATGAATCTTTTGATATTTTAGTTAGTTCACCGTTATTTTTGTTTCTTTCTTCATCTAGTTCTATTCCAAAACATTCTAAATTACTTAAACATTCTAATCTTGTTATGTCAGAATTTTCTCCAACTCCAGCAGTAAATACTATTACATCTACTCCATTCATTGCTGCTATGTATGCTCCAATTTGCTTTCTTACTTTATAGGCAAAAATATCTAAAGCTATTTTTGCTCTCTTATCTTTCTTTATGTAAGCTGCCTCTTTAATATCTCTAAAGTCTGAGCTAACTCCTGATACTCCATATGCCCCAGATTTTTTATTTAATATTGTGTTGACCTCATTTGCTGAATATCCTAGTTCATTTATAAGGTAAATAACTATTGCAGGATCAATATCACCACTTCTAGTTCCCATTTCTATTCCTGCTAATGGTGTAAATCCCATAGTTGTGTCTATAGATTTACCATTTTTCACTGCTGTAATGCTTGAACCATTACCTAAATGACATGTTATTATTTTAAGATCCTCTACTTTTTTGCCCATAGTTTCTGCAACCTTTTCAGAAACATATTTATGACTAGTTCCGTGGAAACCATACCTTCTTATCCCATTTTCTTTATATAACTCATATGGAATTGGATAAATATATGCATAATCAGGCATTGTTGCATGAAAGGCTGTATCAAAAACAACCGCCATTGGAGTATCTTTCATTAACTCCTTACAAGCCTCAATTCCTATTATGTTAGGTGGATTATGAAGTGGTGCAAGTTTTACATAACTAGATAAATCTTTCATAACTTCATCATTTACTAAAACTGATTTTGAATACTTTTCACCACCATGAACAACTCTATGTCCTACAGCTGATATTTCACTCATATCTTTAATAACTCCATGTTCTTTATCAACTAATGCATCCAAAACAAGTTTAATTGCCACCTTATGGTTTTCCATTGGAGTTTCTATTACATACTTTTCTTTCCCTGATACCTTTTGAGTTAAAAAAGATCCATTTATTCCTATTCTTTCAACTAATCCTTTAGCAAGAACATTTTCATTATCCATATTTATCAATTGATATTTAAGTGATGAACTACCACAATTAATTACTAAAATCTTCAATTTTTATCCCCTCCATTTTGTTAGTTTATAACCCCTTGAGCTTGAACTGCTGTTATAGCTACAACCTTAACAATATCTTCTGAACTACAGCCTCTTGACAAATCATTTATTGGTTTAGCAAACCCTTGACATATTGGTCCAATAGCTGTAGCATGTGCAAATCTTTGCACAAGTTTATATCCAATATTTCCAGCTTGTAAATCTGGAAATACTAAAACATTTGCATTTCCTGCCACTTTACTATCAGGTGCTTTTTGTTCTGCTACTTCATGAACAACAGCAGAATCTAACTGTAGCTCACCATCAATAAGCAAATCTCCCCTTAATTCCTGAGCTTTTAAAGTAGCATTTCTAACTTTTGATACTAACTCGTGATCTGCACTTCCCATTGTGGAAAAGGAAAGCATAGCTACTTTTGGTTCTGCTTTAGCTAATCTTTTAAAAGTATCCGCAGTAGCAATTGCAATTTCTGCTAATTGATCCTCATTAGGATTTGGATTAACTGCGCAATCTGCAAAAAATAAAGTACCATCTTCACCATATATATTATCAGGTAAAGTCATTATAAAAAAACCTGAAACTGTTTTTACTCCTTTTGCTGTTTTAATAATTTGAAGACCTGGTCTTAATAAATCACCAGTAGTATGAACAGCTCCTGACACCATTCCATCAGCATCATCTAATTTAACCATCATTGTTGCAAAATACAAAGGATCCCTAACAATAATCTCTGCTTTACTTAAAGTCATACCCTTATTTTTTCTTAATTCATAAAATGTTTCTATATATTCTTGTAACTTCCCTGATTTTTCAGGGTCAATAATTTCTACTCCACTTATGTCTACATTTAATTCTTCTGCCTTATCTTTAATTCCTTTTTCATTTCCAACTAAAATAGGAATAGCATATCCTTCTTTTTTGATTATTTCAGTAGCTTTTATTGTTCTTTCTTCATCACCTTCAGGAAGTACAATTCTTTTTTTATCTATCTTAGCCCTATTGAGAATTTCTTTAATAAGTTCCATAAATATTCTCCTTTCAAGTTTGGAATCACCTTTATATTTGTACCTATATACTATATACTATACTCCTATAGCACACTTAATTTCAATAAAATATTATTAAAAACCTAAAGGAATTAAATCTTTAAACATTTCAAATAATTAGAATTATCTGAATATTGTATGATATCCCATCACATATTTTATGATTTATGATATACTTATGTAAAATACGAAAGGAGAACTATGATTTAACAATATTTATCATAGAATAACAAAGTCATGAAAATCACAGGATTAATTACTGAATACAACCCGTTTCATCTTGGACATAAATTACACCTTGAAAATGCTATTAAAGATACTAATGCCTCCTATACTATAGCTATTATGAGTGGTCATTTTGTTCAAAGGGGTTATCCTGCTTTACTAGATAAATGGACACGAGCTAAAATTGCTGTATTAAATGGAGTGGATCTTGTTATAGAGTTACCACTTATATATTCTATTTCCTCTGCTGAAACTTTTGCATATGGAGCTTGCAAAATTCTAAACCAAACAGGAATAGTTGATTCTTTATATTTTGGAAGTGAACATGGTGATATTTCTGCTTTGGAAGAAATAGCTGAATTTCTAATAAATGAAGATTTTGAATATAAGGAAATATTAAAAAAGAACCTAGATTTAGGGCTTCCTTATCATAAAGCAAGAGTTAATAGTATAAAATCTCTTTTACCTAATATAAATGCCTCCCAAATATTATCTAATTCCAATAATATTTTGGGAATTGAATATATAAAAGCTTTACTTAAACTAAAAAGTAGTATTAAACCTTATACAATAAAAAGAGTAGGTGCAAATTATAATGATAGTAATTTAGACTCAATTATACCTTCAGCTACTGCTATTAGGAAATCTTTAAATTCAAATGTATCCATTGATGAATTAAAAGATACTCTTCCAAAGGAAACCTTCAATGAGTTAAAAGCATTGAAAAACAGCAACTATAATTTTGTATTTCCAGAAGACACCTTTAAGTATTTAAAATACAAAATATTAACTGAAGGCAATTCTTTAAAAAATCTTTCATATGTAAAAGAAGGATTAGAAAATAAAATTATTAAAGAAATTCTTTCTTCAAATAGTTTGGATGAATTAATTATGGGTGTTAAAAGCAAAAGATATACTCATACTAGAATTAGCCGAATATTAATTTCTTATTTTATTGGACTTGAGAATTATAACTGCACATCACTTATAAACAATGAAGTTCACTATATTAGACCATTAGCCTTTAATAAAAAAGGTAGCACACTATTAAAAGAAATTAAAAAGAAAGAGAACATAGAAATAATTACAAAAGTTCCTAAAAAAATCAATAATAATCTTCTTAAGTTAGACTTATTAGGAACTAAAGCTTATTCTATACTAAATAAAAATATATCTCCAATGGATGATTATTTAAGAAGCCCTTTTATACTTGATTAAAATTTTTTTATAATACTTTAGACCTAATTATAATAATATAAATATAATAAGAAAATCATTGAGGTGATTTATGAATAGTATTTTATTATTATGGTTAGTGTCTATTTTTTTTGTTATTTTACTAATTAAGCTATTAAATATAAAAAAGAACACAGTAATATGTTTTTTTATATTTATGTCTATTATTATTTTTGTTGTAAATATTAATACCTCAATTAAAGCAGTTATTGAAGGCTGTAAATTATGCTTAAATTCAATTATTCCAACATTATTCCCTTTTTCAGTTATCTGTAACTTACTTATACAATATGATGGTATTTTGTTATTTTCAAAAATACTAGGGCCTTTGTTTTGCAAACCATTAAAATTATCAAAAAGTTGCTCCTTCTCACTTGCTGCAAGTTTCTTATGTGGTTATCCCTTAGGAGCAAGATATGCAACAGATCTTTATGAGTTAAAATATATTAATAAACAAGAGTATATTCGTTTATTAAATATAGCTACAAACTGCGGTCCTATTTTTATCATTGGTACTATAGGCTATTCTTTTTTAAATGACTTAGCTTCAGGTTATTTATTATTAATTGCTAATTATCTATCTGTTATAATAATGGCTTTAATTACAAAAAAAAATGAGAGTATTAACTCTCGAAAAACATTAATTGAAAATAAAAATAATATAAATTTTGGCATTGCATTAAAAACCTCAATTGAAAATGCTTTAAATACTTCATTAACAGTTTGTGGTTTTATACTAATATTCTCAATAATAATTTCTATATTAAATAATAATTCAATTAACATATTCCTTTTAGGTACTATAGAAATAACTAAAGGTGCTAAGCTTATAAGTATGTCTTCCTTTACATATCCTATAAAACTAGGATTAATTAGTTTTCTATGTTCCTTTTCAGGACTTTGTATAATATTACAATCAGCATCCTTTTTTAGTAAACACAATATTTCAATTGCAAAATATACATTATTAAAATTTATCCAAGGAATAATAAGTTTTTTAATTACTTTTATAATTTGCACAGTTTACCCTAAAAATATTTTCACCTCAAATATCAATACTATGTATACGTACAAGCTTCATATACTTATATTGTTAATACCTACTATTGCTATTATTTTAATATATTTAATGTGGCAAATAACAAAAAAGCTATTTTTTCATATCCCTTAATTCTTTTATATTTTCTTTTATTGTAGAGCTAATTTCAATAAAGTTTTTATCAAGATCTGTTGCAACTATTTCAAAACTATTTTGTAAATTCTTTATTAGCTCTGCTCTTTTTATTTCAATTTGACTATCTAATTCAGAAAGCATTTCATTTGCATAATCTCTTGAACCTAATCTAATTGCTTTAGCATCTCTTTTAGCTGCTGCTACTATTTCTTGAGCTCTAATTTTAGCTTCTTTAACTACATCATGATTCTCAACATTTTGTCTCATCATTTCCATAGTTTCTTTTTTAACAGAATCATATTCTTTTTTAGCTTCTCCTAAAATTCTGTCTCTTTCATTCATTATCCATTGTGCTTTTTTAAATTGGTCAGGTAAATAATTGATTATTTGATCTATAACATCTAATACTTCTTTTTTATCAATCATGGTTTTACCACTTATAGGTACCTTAGGAGAATTTTCTACAGTATCTTGTAAATATTCTAGTAATTCTATTATGTTTACATCCATGTTTTTTCCCATAAACACACCCCTTATACTTTAGATTTAAATTTTTTTAAAATATCATCTATAACCAACTCTGGTACTAAGCCTTGAATATTTCCTCCAAACTTAGCAACTTGTTTTACTGATGATGAACTAATATATGAATATTGTGCTGATGTCATCATAAATAAAGTTTCTATTTCAGGATCTAATTCTTTATTCATTAATGCCATTTGAAATTCATATTCAAAATCTGAAAAAGCTCTAAGACCTTTCAAAATAATATGTGATTTTTGCTCTCTCATAAAATCTATTAATAATCCATTAAAACCTACCACTTCAACATTAGGTAAATTCTTAGTTACTTTTTTTATTAATTCTACTCTTTCATCTATATCAAATAAACCGTTGTTTTTATCTACATTTACTAGCACACCAACAATTAATTTGTCGAAGGTTTTTGCCCCCCTTGTAATAATATCTAAATGTCCGTTTGTGACAGGATCAAAACTCCCCGGATAAACTGCCACTTTCATCATGAAGCCTCCTTAAGATTTGTATATACAAACAGTTGTATTCCCATATTTTTTACTTTTCATTAGTTGAATCTTCCCATAACCCTCGTAAATTTCTTCAATTGAATCAATTTTAGTTACAATAATACCTTCATCTATAAGAAGATTATTTTCTTCTATTATTTTCATAGCCTCTGGAATCATTTCCTTACAATAAGGTGGATCTATAAAAATAATATCAAATTTTATATCTTTTTTAGCAAATTTTCTTAAAGCTTCATAAGAATCCATATTTAATCCATAACAAAAATCTTGAAATTTTAATTTGTTAATATTCTCCTTAAGAATAGGAAACGTTGTTTGACTTTTGTCAATTAAATATACTTCTTTTGCTCCCCTACTAGCAGCTTCAAGACCTAAACTACCTGTTCCAGCAAATACATCTACAACAACAGAATCCTGAATATAACCTTGAATAGAACTAAACATTGCTTCTTTAACTCTATCTAAAGTTGGCCTAGTTTCCATTGTTGCAGGAGGAATTAATTTATGTCCTTTTGCTTTTCCTGCTATTATCCTCACTGAATTTCCTCCTTATTTAAACATAGTTATTTACTATTAATAAATTATATTCTATCACATGTGATAAATTATTACAATTTTTTAATTATCTTTAGTTGAAACATAAGAATCCTTTACTTTTTTCTATTGATTTCATAGTTTCTATTATTAACTTTTTATGATTTCCTTCAGGATTTTCTAATATTAATTTAGCATCCCTAGTGGCACATTTTAAAATTTTTATATCATCGTATAAATCTGCAAGTAAAAGTCCTTCTTCTCCACTTTGCCTCATACCAAATATTTCTCCAGAACCTCTTAATTTTAAATCCTGCTCTGCTATAAAGAATCCATCTGATGAATTTTGCATTATCTCCATTCTTTTTTTAGTAGTATTACTTTTAGCATTACCAATTAATAAACAATAAGAAGCATATTTTCCTCTACCAACACGGCCTCTTAATTGGTGAAGCTGAGCAAGACCAAACCTTTCAGCATTTTCAATTATCATAACTGATGCATTAGGTACATTAACCCCAACTTCAATAACAGTTGTAGATATAATAACTTTTACTTTATTATCTTTAAAATCTGTTATTATTTTATCTTTTTCATCAGCTTTCATTTTGCCATGTAAAATATTTACTGGAATATCTCGAAATATTCCTTCCTTTAATTCTTTATAAACACTCTCTACAGAATTTAACTGTTCTTTTTCATCCTCATCTATTAATGGACAAACTATATATACTTGCCTTCCCTTATTTATTTCCTCTAATGCAATTTTATAGGCCTCATTTTTTGAATTTTCACCATAAAATCTAGTATCAATTTTAATTCTTCCTGGTGGTAATTCATCTATTTGTGAAACATCTAAATCAGAATAAATATATAATGCAAGGGTTCTTGGAATAGGTGTTGCTGTCATAACTAAAACATCTGCTTTAATACCTTTATTAATAAGTTTACTTCTTTGTTCTACACCAAACCTATGTTGCTCATCAGTTACAATTAATCCAAGTTTATTAAATTCTACATCCTCTTGAATAAGAGCATGAGTTCCAATAACAATTACAGGTTCATCTTCTTTTATTCTGTTTTTAATTCTTTCTTTTTCTTTTGCCTTAGTACTACCTGTAAGTAATTCTATTTCCACATTAAATGGTTCAAATAATTTTTTAGCTTCATCATAATGTTGCTTAGCTAAAATTTCTGTTGGAACCATAAAAGCAGATTTATATCCATTAGTATATACATTATATATGGCAATTAAGGCAACAATAGTTTTACCACTTCCAACATCTCCTTGAAGTAGCCTATTCATAGGGATTTTACTTTTTTGATCTCTTAAAATCTCTCTAATTGCTTTGTTTTGCGCCTCTGTTAGACTAAATGGAAGCTTTTCCTTCAATTCTCTTAATTCATCTTTCCACGGAAAACTTAAACCTACTACATTTTTTTTATTATTATACTTAACCATCAACAGTTTAAGAGAGTATGTAAATAACTCTTGATATTTTAGTCTTGTAATTGCAGCTTCTAATAAGTCTCTATTTTTAGGAAAATGAATTTCTCTAATTGCTTCATCTAGAGATATTAAATTATATCTTTTTATAAACTCCTCTGGTAAATTATCATTAATTATTATTGAATCTAAAACTAAACTTACAAGCTTTGTAATTAATTTATCAGTAATATCAGCCTTTAATGGATATTTAGGTATTATCTCACTTTTTAATGCTTCCATTCCAACTACTAATGGATTTATTACTTCTAAAGTTTCACCAACTCGTTTAAAATTTCCAAGCAATGAATAAGTATTACCAATTTTATAATTATTTTTAATATAGGGTTGATTGAACCATTTTCCTATTACTTTATGATCTTCGTATACAAACTCTATAGTTGATAATGTTTTTCTATTTTTAGTTTTAATG
>JAAYPK010000088.1 GCA_012519845.1 Clostridiales bacterium | reverse complement strand
AAGTGAATATCTGGTGATGATGGCATAGAGGAAACACTCCTTCCCATTCCGAACAGGAAAGTTAAGCTCTATAGCGCCGATGGTACTGCACGGGAGACTGTGTGGGAGAGTAGGACGTTGCCAGGTAATATGCGCTATTAGCTCAGTTGGTAGAGCACCTGACTCTTAATCAGGGTGTCCCCGGTTCGAACCCGTGATGGCGCACCATGCAAGATAGTTATTAGATTCTATTCTAATAACTATCTTTTTTTTGTAGAAAATTAAAAATAATATTAAAGCGATAGATAAAGAGCAAAAATTTAATTACTCCATTTTTATGTTAAATTAATGAAGTCTTTAATTTATAGATAAAACTAATAAAAATGAAATAATTATTAAATTTAATAATATAAAAGTTAAAATAAAATTAATAAGCAGAAATGTAAAAATATGATAATATTAAAAACATAAAAGAAAATAAAATATGTTTTATTAGCGAAATGGAGGAATTTTATGGATATAGTAATAGTAATAAGTCTATTTTTTGCACTAGCATCATTAATTATAGGATTTTTATTGGAAGGGGGTGCACTTGGAGCTTTATTACAAATCACTGCATTAATTATAGTTCTAGGAGGAACTTTAGGGGCAGTAGGCGTATCATTCCCAGGAAATATACTAAAGAAATTTCCTAAATATTTAGGAATTGCTTTTAAAAAGAGAAATTCAACAACACTTAATACAATAGAATATTTTAGAGAATTATCAGGTAGAACAAGGAGAGAAGGATTACTAATATTAGAAAGTGAGCTAAATAAAAGTAATGTAGATAGATTTACGAAGAAGGGCTTGCAGTTAGTAGTGGATGGAGTAGAACAGTCTTTAATTAAAAGTATTTTAGAAACAAGGTTAGAGCAAATATCAGAAAGACATGAAAGCGGAATAGAGGTATTTATGTCTGCAGGTGGATATGCACCCACAATGGGGATAATAGGTACAGTTATGGGATTAGTTCAGGTTGTAAGTAATTTAAGTGATCCAACAGTATTAGGTCCTAAAATAGCAGCTGCTTTTATGGCAACATTATATGGAATAGCTACTGCTAATATATTTTGGCTTCCTATTGCAAATAAATTAAAAATGCTAAATAAGGAAGAAATAATTGAAAAGGAAATGATAATAGAAGCCATATTATTAATTCAACAAGGTGCGAATACAAATACGTTGGTAAGCAAACTAGAGGGATTCTTAGATAGTGGAACAGAAGGGTTAATTGTAGAAAAATAAGTAGGTGTAAATTATGAAAAAAAAGAAAAATAGTAAGGAAAACACTGAGCGTTGGCTGATAACATATTCTGATTTAATCACATTACTAATGGTTCTATTTGTAATTTTATATGCATCATCAAATATAGATAAGGAAAAATATAAACAGATTTCATCTTCTTTTCAAAAAGCATTTAGCCTTGGAGAAGCTGGAGATTTAGCAATTGTTGATGAAGGAGATATAGATGTTGAAGATTTAAATGTAGAAGATGAAACAGAAAATAATGTGACTGTAGAGGAAACAGAAGAAGAAAAATTAATTAAAATTCAAGAAGAAGTAAACAGATTATTAAAGGATGCTGGACTAGAGGCAAAAGTAAGTACTAAAATAGAAGAAAGAGGATTAGTAATTAGTTTTACAGCTAATATATTTTTTGACAGTGGTGAAGCTGTTGTTAAAGGTGCCTATAAAGATCAATTAATAGAAATTTCAAATATATTAAATAAGATGGATAATTATATTAGAGTAGAGGGACATACAGATAATGTTGCTATTAGCAATAAGTATTTTAACTCAAATTGGCAATTATCATCAGTTAGAGCTTCCAATGTTGCAGAGATATTAATTAATGAAGGAAAAATCAAACCAGAAAGACTAGCAGCTGTAGGATATGGAGAATATAGACCTATTGCAAGTAATGATAATGAAGAAGGTAGAAGCTCGAATAGAAGGGTAGATATTATAATTCTAAACAGCAAATATAACAAGTCAGAAGGATAGTAGTAAATTTATGAAAAACGCAGAATTTAGTCGTATATTCAATATAAAATTAATATACGGCTAAATATGCTATTGACATTATTATAATTAATATATATAATCTATTCTTGTTGAGAAACAAAACAAAAATTTGATTCACTAGCTCAGTCGGTAGAGCACTTGACTTTTAATCAAGGTGTCTGGGGTTCGATTCCCCAGTGAGTCACCAAGAATTACTTGTGTTAATAAGTATTCTATAATAAGAACTTGCTTAGCATTAAGAATAATGTGGATAGATAATTATCTATCCACATTTTTATGTTCAAAAAAAGATGAAATATCTTTTTTAATAAAATTTAAAAAATTTTTTAGTAAAGCAATATCATCTTTAAAGTTGCTATCAGTGTTACTTGTTAGATATCCACTTAAATAGATAGATAAAATGAAAAATAAAATTCCTAGATTTATATATATATCTTTAAAATCAGCAATAAATAAATTACCAACTCCAATAAAATCAAGACTACCTCCATAAAACAATTTATCAATTAGTGAACATAATGCACCACAAAATATAAATACAAAACACATATCGTACCAAAAACTCTTAAATCCTTTAAATTTGATATATCTATATAATTCCCAAAAGATAAATAAAGCTACAGCATTAAAAATAATTAAAAATGGAAAACTTAAGCCGGTATTAAATCTAGCATTTAGCCAAGAACCACTAGTATTAATTATTGGATTAAAGTACAAAAAGTTTTTAATAATCTCAATCTTTGAATTAAAAAAGAAGTTATATATTATTATTTTAATTCCTTGGTCTAAAATAAAAAGAGTTAAGAATAGAATGAATAATTTTTTGAATGAAAAACCATCATTATACTTTAAACTAGTAATGTAAATCAGATATCCTACAATACTAAATATGATTATAAATAAAATATTACCTAAAATCATGTAAGTATTATTTATCCTTCCTGTAAATAACTCAAATAAAAAATATATCAACCATAATGATGGAAGAATACCAATAGATAAAAGTTTTAAATGTTTCATATATACCTCCAAAATAAATATTACTAATTAAAATTATAGCATTCTTCAAAAATAAGTGATATCTATATTTGATAAAAATGGGGTATAATTAAAGTATATGTAAACATTTTAGTAAGGAGGAATTATTATGCTAACTATTTTTGCAGTATCTGATTCAATAGGGGAAACTTCTAACCAGGTTGCAGTAGCAGCAGCAAGCCAATTTAAAGAATGCATAGAGGTAAAAAGATTTCCATATATTAAATCTTTAGAGGATATTGAGGAGGTTATAGATGCCATTGATGAATATGATAAAGTGATGATAATATCAACAATAATAACTGTAAATGTAAGAGAATACTTAACACAAAAAGCAATAGAAAAGAATATATTTGTCATAAATGTTTTAGGACCAATCATAAATGTTGCGTCAACCCTTCTAAATAAAGTTCCTGAATACAATCCAGGAGCAATGTGGAATACAGATGAGGAATATTTTAAACGGATAGAAGCAATGGAGTTTGCTATGCAGTATGATGACAGTAAGGATTATAGAGGCTTAAAAAATGCAGATGTTATTTTAGTTGGACTATCAAGAACATCCAAAACACCATTATGTATGTATTTAGCTAATAAAGGAATAAAGGCTATAAATATTCCGTTAGTGCCTGAAGTAGGTGTACCGGAGGAATTGTTTGAAGTTGATAAAAGAAAAATATTTGGATTGGTGATAAATCCATTACAATTAATAGAAATTAGAAAAAAAAGATTAGATAAATTTCATAGAATTCCTTCAGATATAGAATACGCAGGAGATGCTAGAGTTCTAGAAGAATTTGAGTTTTCTGATAAAATAATTAAAAAATTAGGCTGCAGAACAATAGATGTAACACAAAGAGCCATCGAAGATACTGCATTGATTATTATTAAAAGTTTAAGTAAATAATCTGGTATTTATACTAGATATCTAAGCTGGAGCTAGCTATTAGCTCCTTTTATTTAGTTTAATTTAAAAATTTAAAAAAAACTGTTGACTAATACTTTTATAGATGATAAGATATTTTTTGTCGCTAGGGAATACAAGTCAAATAAAAAAACTTGAAGAAGTTTAATAAAAAAATGTTGACAGATAATCCTCTAAGTGATAAGATAAGAAAGTCGCTTGAGGGCGTAAGGTTCTTAAGAATGACGAAAATTGGTCTTTGAAAATTGAACAGATATATAAGTTAAAAACCAGCAATTCTTTTTATGAGTAAGTTTTT